>NZ_RZOI01000328.1:0-6441 GCF_004022645.1 Mesorhizobium sp. M4A.F.Ca.ET.020.02.1.1
ATCCTGACGCAAAAATGGCGCTGCGCACCGGCATGAGCGCCACCGTCACCGTCGACACAGGCGTTGCGCAGCGCCATTTTTGCGTCAGGATCGGTCAGTTCCAGGCGCACCGGAATACGCTGGGTGACCTTGACCCAGTTGCCGGTGGCGTTCTGCGCCGGCAGCAGCGAGAACTCCGCCCCGGTGCCGGCGCCGATCGCCTTGACGGTGGCCTCGAAGGTCTTGTCCGGATAGGTGTCGACGATGATCTCCGCCTTCTGGCCCGGCTTCATGTGGGTAAGCTGGGTCTCCTTGAAATTGGCGTCGATCCAGGTGTCGCCGGTCTCGACCAGCGAGAACAGCGGCGTGCCGACGGCGACATACTGGCCGGGCTTGAACGAGGAAGCCTGGCTGATGACGCCGTCCGCCGGCGCCGTGACCGTGGTCTGCGCCAGGTCATAGGCGGCCTTGTCGCGCGCGGCGAGCGCTGCCATCACCGTCGGGTGCTTGTCGGTCTCGATATCCGGGTTGCCGCCGAGTGCCGCCTTGGCGCTGATGATGCCCTGCTCGGCCACCGCGAGCTGCTGCCTGGCCTTGTCGAGGTCATTCTTGGCCTCGTCCAGCGACGATTTGGCGTTGATGCCCTTCTGGGCAAGGTCGGCGGCGCGGTCATATTGCGACTGCGCGTAGGCGACTTCGCTGGTGTCGGACTTCTCCTGAGCCATCGCCTGGCTGTAGGCGGCGCGCAACTGCTCGACATTGAGGCGCGCGGTGGCGACCGCCGCGTCGGCCTGGGCGAGCGCGATCCGGTAGGATTCGGGATCGACGGCGAACAGCACGTCACCCTGCTTGACGAGCTGGTTGTCGGCGATGCCGACCTTGACGATGCGGCCCGCCGTGTCGGACGCGATTGACACCTTGGCCTGCTGCAGGTTGGCGTTCTCGGTCTCCTGGTAGCGGCCGCCGGTAACCCAGACGTAAGCACCGCCGGCAAGCAGCGCCGCGGGCAGCGCGACCATCAGGAGAAAACGGCCGGCGCGGCGCTTCTTCTTCGGCGCCACTGGTGCCGGCTGCGGCGTTGGGGTCACCGACACCGGAGCGGGCTGCGCCGGGGTTTCGGCGACCGGCTGCGCCGGCGCCTCGGCGACCGGCTGCGCCGGCGCCTCCATCTCCAACCTGGCGGCCTTCTCGTCTACCTTGGCTACCGCGTTCATGCTGCTGCGCCTTCCGTACTTTTCACTTTTCCGAGGACGGCGTCTCGCCGTCCGCAAGATTCTGCACGATCGCGTCCAGTGCCCGGATCAGGGCCCGGCGATCTTCCGGCGATACGCCGACCAGCGATTCCTCATAGACCTCGCCGGCAAGGCTCTTGACGTGGGCGTAGGCCTCGCTCGCCTTGGCGGTCGGGAAGATCATGCGAACGCGGCGGTCGGCCGCGTCGGAACGGCGCTCGATCCAGCCGCCCTCCTCCATCCGGTCGACGAGGCGCGAAACGCTGATCGGCTCGATTTCGAGCAGTTCAGCCAGTCGCGCCTGCGCGACACCCGCCTCCTTGGCGACGCGGACCAGAAGCCGCCATTGCGCCGAGGAAAGGCCGAAGCCGCTGGCGCGCGCCTCGAAGCGCTTGCGCATCAGACGCTGCACGTCGTGGATCAGGAAGCCCAGTCTGTCGATGCCGTCGGAAACCATGAGCGGCATATATAATAAGCGTGCTTACTATTCAAGGCAGCGGTGTTGATCCAGAAGCCGGCAACTGTGGATGGCAGACCCGCGACGCCGGCATGGTTAGCGGCTGGTGAACGTCCTGCGAGGCTCGCGCCCTCAGCCGGAGATGCCCATCGACGCCGGCAACGGCTTTTGAGTGAGTTTGTTCGCATGCGCCGCATCTGCCAGTTCTGATATGTCGTAACGTTACGTGCCAATCTCTGTTTTGTGCTGTCAACCGGCCTCGACCAGCCTGGCAGGGCGCCGATCCCAAAACATCGGAAAATTTTCAGAAACCGTTCGGGATTTCGCGGACCTGAAACGCGAAAAGGGATCGGGCTGGCAAACGACAGGCAGCAACGTCCGATCGCTCCCAGCCAACGCATTTTTTCGGTCGCCGCATCCTCGCGCGCGGCCGCAACCTTGGTCATGGAGACAACATGATTGCCACCCTTCTCCACAACAGGCCGCTGAGGCGCCGCCTTCTCGCCGGATCGATCGCCGTCCTTGCCTGCGGCGCCGCGATGGTCTGGCATGGCGCCAGGAGCGAGGCCTCGAACGCAAAGCCCGATGCGCCGGAGACGAAGCTCGTCAAGACGATAGCGGTGGCGCCGGTAGCCAATGCCGACACCCGCACCGCCATCGGTGAAATCCGCCCACGGCTCGAGAGCGACCTTGGTTTCCGCGTTTCCGGCAAGCTCGTCGAACGCATGGCGGAGATCGGCTCGACCGTGAACAAGGGCGAGGTGCTCGCCCGCATCGACGACCAGGACTACCGCAACCGGCTGCTTAGCGCCGAGGCGGATGTCGCGGCGGCGCAAGCCGTGCTGGTCGAGGCGAGTGCCGCCGAGGCCCGCATCGGCGCGCTGCTTGCCAAGGGTTTTACAACGCGCGCCAGCTATGACGCGACGCTGAAGAATCTGCGCTCGGCCGAGGCGAAGCTGAAGTCGGCGAACATCGCTTACGAAATGGCGAAGGACCAACTCGGATATACCGAACTGCATGCCGATTTCGACGGCATCGTCACCGCGACCGGCGCCGAAGCCGGCCAGTCCGTCAATGTCGGGCAGATGGTGGCGCGCGTCGCCGATCCAAACAGCCGCGACGCGGTATTCTCGATCGCCGAGGCCGCCTTCGCGAACACGCCTGATACGAAGCGACCGCCGAAGGTCACGGTCTCGCTGCTCAGCAATCCGGCGATCACGGCGACGGGCACCGTGCGCGAGATCGCGCCGGTGGCCGATGCCGCGACCCGCACATTCGAGGTCAAGGTCTCGCTTGAGGGCGCGCCCGACGAAATGCGCTTCGGCGCAAGCGTCGCCGGCCGCGCCGAAATCGCCGGCGCGCCGGTCGTGATGCTGCCGGGAAGCGCACTGTTCGACAAGGATGGCAAACCGGCCGTCTGGGTCGTCACCGCCACATCCGCCGTCGAGCTCAGGTCCGTCGCCATTGCCCGCTACGAGACCGACCGCGTCGTCGTCCGCGATGGGTTGGCCAAAGGCGACATCGTCGTTACCGCCGGCGTCAACCGGCTGCGGGAACATGAAAAAGTCCGTATCGTTGAAGGGGAAGAGAAATGAGCATGTCCAAGACCAAGGTCCTGATCGCCGGTGCCGGCCCGACCGGGCTGACGCTCGCGCTGTGGCTGACCAGACTCGGCGTGCCGGTGCGCATCTTCGACAAGGCCGCCGCTCCCGGCGAAACCTCTCGGGCGCTTGCCGTCCAGGCGCGCACGCTGGAGTTCCACCGCCAGATCGGCATCGTCGACGACGTGCTCGCCGCCGGCGTGCGGCTGGAGCGGCTGACCCTCCACACGCCGGCCGGCGTCGCGGCGAGGCTGCCGCTGTCGGATTTCGGCCGCGGCTTCAGCCCCTACTCCTTCGCCTTCGCGCTGCCGCAGGACATCCACGAGCGCGTGCTGATCACGCATCTCGAGCGCGCCGGCGTCGAGGTCGAGCGCGGCACCGAGCTTGTCGCCTTCCAGGACAAGGGCGAAGCGGTCATCGCCACGCTGTCCCAGGACGGCCGCACCGAGACCGTCAGCGCCGCCTATCTCGCCGGTTGCGACGGCGCCCGCAGCGCCGTGCGCCATGGGCTGAACATCGGCTTCCCCGGCGGCACCTACGAACAGTCGTTCTACGTCGCCGACGTCAAAGGCAGCGGCGAAATCACGCCCAACGGCATGGACACGACGATCAGCAGCTATGGCTTCGCCATCGTCATGCCTGTCCGGCAGTCGGGTTCGGTCAGGCTGATCGGCATCGTGCCGAAGGCGCATGAGGCCGACGAGACGATCACCTTCGAGGCGGTCCGCGCCGATGTCGAACGCGACACCGGCGTCAAGGTCCATGAGGTCAACTGGTTCTCGACCTACCGCGTCCATCATCGCGTCGCCGAACGCTTCCGCGCCGGCCGCGTGTTCCTGTGCGGCGATGCCGGCCACATCCACAGCCCCGCCGGCGGCCAGGGCATGAACACCGGCATGGGCGATGCGGTGAACCTCGCCTGGAAGCTCGCCGCCGTGGTCCAGGGCCGCGCCGATGCGCGCCTGCTTGACAGCTATGAGCCGGAGCGCATCGCCTTCGCCCACAAGCTGATCGAAAGCACCGACAAGGTGTTCCGCTTCGTCACCAGCCGCTCGCGGCTCGTCGGTATTTTCCGGCGCTACCTGATGCCGAAGATCATGAACGTCGCGCTGCATACCTCGTTCGGCTCGCGCGCCTTCTTCGGCGTGATCTCGCAGGCGGCGATCGAGTACCGCGCCGGGCCGATCAGCGCGGGCACGGCCGGCAAGGTCAGCGGCGGCGACCGCCTGCCTTATGTGGTCGGCGCGAGGGGCGACAATTTCGAGCCGCTGCGCTCGCTGGACTGGCAGGTCCATGTCTATGGCGAGGTCAATTGCGATTTCCGGGCGATGCTCGCGCCGAGCGGCATTCCGGTCCACGCCTTCGCCTGGTCCGAAGCGGCCGGCAAAGCCGGCTTGCTGCGTGACGCCGCCTATCTGGTGAGGCCCGACGGCCATATCGCGCTCGCCTCGCCCATCCAGGAGGCGGCGACTTTCCAGCGCTATCTCGCCGGCCTCGCCATCAGGCCGAGGACCGCCGAGCGCGCGCCTTACCGTGTGGCCGGCACCATGCACAGCCTGGCCTGAACCTCACGGCGTCCGCCTGACCGGCGGGCGCCGAGCAAAACCCCGATCGTCATTTGTCCGCCAGCCGGCGCAGCCGGCCGCGCGCCGGGATGGCGCGCGCCATTCAACGGAGTTGCATCATGACCAGCTTCAACCTTTCCGAATGGGCGCTGCGCCACCGGAGCTTCGTCATCTACCTGATGATCGCGGCAGCACTTGCCGGCCTCTATGCCTATCAAGGCCTTGGCCGCGAGGAGGACCCGCCCTTCACCATCAAGACCATGGTGGTGAAGACGATGTGGCCCGGCGCCACGACCAGCGACACGGTCGAGCAGATCACCGACCGCATCGAGAAGAAGCTCGAGGAACTGCCCGATCTCGACTACGTAAAGAGCTACACCAAGCCCGGCGAATCCGTCGTGTTCGTCAACCTCAAGGACACGGTCGCGGGCGACCAGGTGCAGCCGCTCTGGTACCAGGTGCGCAAGAAGCTCGACGACATCAAGCCGACGCTGCCGTCCGGCGTCCAGGGCCCGTTTTACAATGACGAGTTTGGCGACACCTATTCGCTGATCTACGCGCTCACCTCCGACAGTCTCAGCCATCGCGAGCTGAAGGACCTGGCCAGCAGCCTGCGCGCCGGACTGCTCACCGTGAAGGATGTCGCCAAGGTCGACCTGGTCGGCCAGCAGGACGAGAAGATCTACCTCGAATTCTCGACGCGAAAGGTGGCGGCGCTCGGCCTCGACGTCGGCACGCTGTCGCAGGCGCTGCAGGCGCAAAACGAGCTGACGCCGAGCGGCACGGTCGATGCCGGTCCCGAGCGCATCGCCATCCGCGTCTCGGGCAGCTTCACCTCCGAGGAGAGCCTGAAGGCGATCAATTTCTACGCCAACGGCCACTATTTCCGGCTGGGCGACGTCGCCGAGGTCAAGCGCGCCTATTCCGATCCGCCCCAGCCGCTGTTCCGCTTCAACGGCAGGCCGGCCGTCGGCATCGCGATCTCGATGACCGCTGGCGGCGACGCACTGGCGCTCGGCGAAAACGTCAAGGAGAAGATGCACGAGATGGAGGCCGAGCTGCCGCTCGGCGCCGAGCTCGGCCTGGTCGCCGACCAGTCGCATGTGGTGGAAGAATCCGTCGGCGAGTTCACCAAAAGCCTCGGCGAAGCGATCGCTATCGTGCTTGCCGTCTCGCTGCTGGCGCTCGGCTGGCGCCCCGGCATCGTGGTCGCCGTCGCCATCCCGCTGGTGCTGGCGATCACCTTCGTCACCATGGAGTATTTCGGCATCTCGCTGCAGCGCATCTCGCTCGGCGCGCTGATCATCGCGCTCGGCTTGCTGGTCGACGACGCCATGATCGCCGTCGAGATGATGATCTCGCGCATGGAGGAAGGCCACGACAAGATCTCGGCCGCCACCTATGCCTATGCGTCCACCGCCTTCCCGATGCTCACCGGCACGCTGGTGACGATCGCCGGCTTCGTGCCGGTCGGCTTCGCCAAGAGCGGCGCCGGCGAATACTGCTTCTCGCTGTTCGCGGTCGTCGGCATCGCGCTGGTCGTCTCCTGGATCGTGGCGGTGCTGTTCACGCCGCTCACCCGCGTGTTCCTTTTGCCCGCTCGCCTC
>NZ_RZOI01000329.1:0-6434 GCF_004022645.1 Mesorhizobium sp. M4A.F.Ca.ET.020.02.1.1
GAATAGACCCTGATCGGCTCGGCGATGTTCTTGAGCTGCGTGCTCCCGAGATCGCTGACCGAGAGGTCGAGCCTCGCCTTGACCTGGCGATAGGCATCCTCGGACAGGCAGATAGCGCCGGGCGACGCGACGCCCTCCAAACGCGAGGCGATGTTGACGCCGTCGCCCATCAGGTCGCCGTCACTTTCTTCCACCACATCCCCCAGATGGATGCCGATCCTGAACTCGATGCGACGGTCCTGCGGCACGCCGGCATTGCGTTCAACCATACCATTTTGAACCTCAACGGCGCAGCGCACGGCATCCACCACACTGCGGAACTCAACCAGCGCCCCATCCCCGGTGCGCTTGATCACCCGCCCGTTGTGCACTGCGATGGTGGGATCGATCAGGTCGCTGCGCAGTGTCCGCAATCTTGCCAAAGTAAGATCTTCGTCCGCGCTCGCGAGCCGGCTATATCCGACCACATCTGCAGCCAGGATTGCCGCTAGCTTACGATTCTCGCTCATGGTCCGTCTCCTCATCTCCACGATAGCAGGAAGAAGGAGGGCAAGAGGGAACTTTCGCAAACGATGGCTACCCAGCGGTCCGGATCGGCAGCGCTCTGCCACAGGGTCCACACGGGTCGCTCGACGCCCATTTGCGCTGCCGCTTGCTGGTCGACGGCTATCGGTTCATGCTTGTGAATACCGTGACCGTGAAGCGCTAAGCGAGATCACGCCGTCACGGCCGCAAGTGAGGTCTTGCTCCATGGAGTGCTCAGGCTGCGGTTTCGAGGTTGAGGGCGGTTTCGCTTTCTGTCCGAAGTGTGGCAGGCGCCAGCCCGTGCCATGCGCCGGTTGCGGCTACCTCTGCGCACCTGATTTCGAGTTCTGTCCGAAATGTGGGGCAAGCCTCGGCGCGCCGGCAAAGGCCGCCGAACGGCCGGCTCCGACACCAAGCCGGACGATTGAGCCGCCTTCTCGAACTCCGTCGCTGCTTGCGAACATCGAGAGCGAAGAACGGCTGCATCCCGTCTCTGACGCCGATCGCCGGACGGTAACGGTCCTGTTCGCCGACCTTTGCGGCTTCACGACACTCAGCGAGCAGCTCGACCCCGAGGTCATGCAAACGCTGCAGAACGAACTGTTCAAGGAATTGACAGCGGCCGTGCGAAACTTTGGTGGTTTCGTGGACAAATTCATCGGCGATGCACTGCTCGCTTTGTTCGGTGCACCGGTCGCGCACGAGGACGATCCGGAACGTGCGCTCCGCGCCGCTCTCGACATGATCGCCCGGACGGCACGGCTCGGCGAACGCACCTCCCACTCCGGCTCGCCTCTGTTACTCCACATCGGCATAAACACCGGTCCGGTCGTTACTGGAGGATTGGGCATCGGCGCCGCCAAATCCTATTCGGTGACCGGAGACACAGTGAATACGGCGCAACGCCTGCAATCGCTGGCCGCACCGGGTGAGGTGCTGGTCGGCGAGCTCACTCACAGGCTGACCCGGCATGCCTTCTCTTACGAGTCGCTGGGGGATGTCGTGCTTCGCGGCAAGGCTGGCAGTGTGCTCGTCCATCGACTGGATGCACCGCTTACGGCGCCGCGTGCGGCGCGCGGGCTCGAGGTGCTCGGCCTCAGTGCGCCGATAATAGGTCGCGGTGCGGAGCTGAATAGAATGCTGGCGAGCCTCGACCAGGCGTGCGGCGGCTCGGCCCAACTTGTCCGCCTCGTCGGAGAAGCCGGTATCGGGAAATCGCGGCTGGTGAAGGAGTTCGTCGCCCGCGTCGGCGACGAGGATCGTTTTCGCAACGTCGCCGTGCGGCAGGCCACTTGCTCACCGCTGGGCGAACAATCATTTGGCGCCTTGGGCGCAGTGGTGCGCAGCGCTGCCGGGATGATGCAAAACGACAGCGGGGACGAAATGCGGGGCAAGCTCGCGGGCTTGCTTACCGATCTCGGCCTGCAGGGCGAGGAGGCGAAGCGGCTGATGCCTTTGCTCTACCATGTGCTTGGCCTTGGCGACCCCGATGCCACCCTGCAGCATGTCGAGCCCGAGCAGTTGCGGCGGCAAATTCTCTACGCGGTCCGCACCATCATCGAACGGCGGCTTGCGTTGTCGCCGCTGTTGATTGTCGTCGAGGACCTGCACTGGGCCGACGCCGCGTCGCTCGAGGCACTGCGTTTCGTGATGGACAGGTTGGAACGTACGCGGTTGATGTTGCTGGTCACGCATCGTCCGGCGCCGGACAACGACCAGCTCGACTCAAGTCGGGTCAGTCACACAGCGCTCCGGCTTTCGCCGCTCAACAGTAGTGACGGACGCAGCCTGCTGGCGGCCCTTTTCGGCGAGAGCTGGGTAAGCTCCGCAGGCGGGCTTGTCGACCAGATCCTCGAGCGCGCGGGTGGCAACCCGCTTTTTGTCGAGGAGATCGTTCGCGGCCTTATCGATGGCGGTGTCCTGATGCGCGAGGGCCAGCGATGGCGGACCGTGGCAGGCGAAGTCGCAACCGGCATTCCCGCCACTATCCAGGCAATGTTGCTTGCCCGCGTCGACCGGCTGCCCCCGGAGGTGCGCCGGTTGGCCCAGGAAGCCGCGGTAATCGGCCCGCGCTTCGATGCCACACTTCTGAAAGCGGTGACAGCCGACCCCGGCCGGTTGGAGGCAGGCTGCGAATTGCTTTGCGATGCGGAAATCATCGAGGAGGTTGCAGGATCAGGCTCGGTCTCGTCGCAAAGCTACCGCTTTACGCAAACATTGCTGCAGGACGTGATCTACCAGAACCTGCTCCTGCAACGCCGGACCGATATCCACGGGCGGGTCGGTACCGCCTTGGAGCAAC
Organism: Mesorhizobium sp. M4A.F.Ca.ET.020.02.1.1; assembly: GCF_004022645.1. Lineage (NCBI taxonomy): Bacteria > Pseudomonadati > Pseudomonadota > Alphaproteobacteria > Hyphomicrobiales > Phyllobacteriaceae > Mesorhizobium > Mesorhizobium sp. M4A.F.Ca.ET.020.02.1.1. Next base: position 2,828 of record NZ_RZOI01000329.1, read on the forward strand.
TGTGCGGCGACAAGCCGGAACGGCTCGAGGATTTGACCGCGCTCGGTCATCATTTCGCACAGAGCGCCGAGCGGGAGAGGGGGGCGCATTACCTGCAGGCGGCGGGCGATCGCGCTCGCATGATATACGCCAACGACGACGCGCTTCGTCTCTACGAGCGAGCACTGACTGCGTTGGGCGCGATCGGGCAAACACCGCTCAAACTGGCAATTCAAGAGCGCACTGCCGATTTGAGCGGCCCGCTAGGCCGCCGCGAAATCGCGCACCGCCACTACGAGACGGTCTTGCAGGCATACCGCGAATCCACCGATCGTGTCGCTTCGGCGCGCGTTTTGCGCAAGATCGGGCGGCTGTTCTGGGATGTCGGCAAGCGGGACAACGCGGAATCCCGCTATGCTGAAGCGGCAGCGCTCCTCGATGGAGCTGATGCCCCGATCGAGCAGGCGCATCTCTGGCAAGAACGTGGCCGACAGGCGTTCCGTAGCGGAGATCACGCTCTCGCCGCAAAATGGGCGGACGCGGCGCTGGATTGCGTAAGCACTCTGACAACGGAGCATGTTTCCGAAGGAGGGGCTGACGCCACTCTCGTGACCGCCGAGGCACTTAATACCAAGGCTGTTGCACTGGCTCGCCTTGGACGAAACCGCGAAGCCGTTGGCCTGGTTGAACGTAGCATTGAATTGGCCGAAGCCGCCGGTCTACCCGGCGCGGCGTGCCGCGGCTACACCAATCTCGGCGTGCTTTACACGACCATCGATCCCGCAAAGGCAATCGAGGTCTGTCGGCGCGGTCTTGAAGTGGCGCGCCATATTGGTGATTTGGGTTTCCAGGCGCGCCTCCTCGCCAATCTCGCGGTTGCTTGCTGCACTTTCACGGATCGCTGTCCAACGGAGGGCGTGCCTGCTGCCGAGAAGGCCATCGAGATCGACCGGGCGCTCGACCAGCGCGAGCACCTGCCGGTGCCGTTAATCGTGCTTGGGCAGATCCACCAGTGCAATGGCCGTCCGGAACTGGCGGTTGGGTTGTTCCACGAAGCACTGGACGTAGCCCGCGAAACGGGCGAGCCCCAACTGCTGTTTCCGTGCTATGATGGTCTTGCAACGCTTAGTCTCGACCTCGACAATCTGGCCGAGGCCGAACGCTACTTTTCCCTGGCGCAGGGCATATGCGCCCAGCACGGGCTCGACCCGGAAGCGCTTGTGGTGCTGCCTTTTCTCGACTAGCCGGGGTGGGAGGTTGGAAATGGCCGCGCGTATTGACTTGATACCGCTTCAGCCGGGCGACCGAGCGCCGAACCTGGTACTCGACGCCATTACCCAGGAAGGCAAGATCGCGCTTGACGACTTTCGCGGACAAAAACCGGTGTTGGTCGGCCTGTTTCGAGGTCTGCACTGTGCGTTTTGCCGGCGCCATATTGCCGCCCAGGCGCGGCTTGATCCGGAGCTGCGCGAAAAGGGTGTGGGGAGCCTGACGGTGGTCAATACGCCGATCGAGCGGGCGCGTCTCTATTTCCGCTACCACCCGATGCCGAATCTGCTTGCGGCCTCCGACCCTGAACGCGCTTCACATCGTGCTTTTGGATTGCCCAATCTCGAATTCACCCAAGACGAGACGAACTGGCCGTACAAGGTCTCGATGGCAGCGGTAAAGGATATGAGGATCGACATACCAGGCGAGTTGCCCGGTCCCATGGATCCTATCGCAGCCGGCGAAATCCTTGGCAAAAAGGACCACTACGAAATGACCGAAGCCGACGAGCAGATGATGGCAACGGGACACGGACAACTGGTCGGTCAGTTCCTGCTGGATCGCCAGGGGATCGTCCGCTGGAGCTTCACGGAGGTTCCAGAGGGCGGGCGATACATGTTTGCGGCGCCAAGCCCCCAGGAGCTGATGTCAGCCGTGTCCCAAGTCGCCCAATAGATTTGTAGATGGCTCCGTATCGTGGGGTCGCTGCCACAGCACCCCTTCCAATCGTCAGCATGCCGTCAATGGCGGCGGGAGCCATTCCACACCATCCGACCGCAGGAAAGACTGCAATGAACCAGTTGAGGCGTCAAAGAGGGGGAGGGGTCACCCTATTGCTCATGACACAGCTTTCAAATCACTCTTCGTCCTGGTTATTGGGTTCGCCAGGACCATATGAGAGGGTTCGATGGAAACGGATTGGCGAACAATCCGCTAACGTATTGATTTCATATAGGAAACGTTGACCCGCCGGGCCCACCACTCCAAGGTTTCTATTTCGCAGGGTCGATCTGCTCTCGCCGTGGTGCGGTTTCCGGTACGCTCTCCCAGCCGCTTAAGAGCCGGAGTCTACGCAATGGTGACAAGCAAAAAAATTCTGTCGTCGATGGCGCATTCACGACATCCGGTTCGCGACACGGACGTTAGTCACAGTGAACATGTCTGAACATCCGATCAAGCGCTCGCTCGTCTTCTTTCTGGTGCCGGATTTCACCATGGTCGCCTTTGCGACTGCGCTGGAGCCGATCCGCATCGCCAACCGGATGCTCGGCTACGAAGCCTATAAGTGGCGGCTGGCTAGTATCGACGGGCGGCCCGTGCCCGCTTCGAGCGGCGTGCTGTGTGCGGTCAACACCTCGTTGCAGGACGAGCGGCGGATGCTGGCTGGCCCCGACAGGCCATCGATGGTCATCGTCTGCACCGGCATCAACGTCGAGCGTTATTCGAACAAATCTGCCTTGGCCTGGTTGCGCGAGGAACATGCTCGCGGCGTTGCGATCGGCGGCCTCTGCACCGGCGCCCATGTGCTGGCGGCTGCCGGGTTGCTCGCCGGCAAACGCTGCGCCATCCATTGGGAAAACCTGCCAGGCTTCGCCGAGGCATTTCCGAACGCGCATGTGTTTGCCGACCTCTTTGAGGTCGATCACGACATCTACACATGCGCCGGCGGCACGGCCGCTCTTGACATGATGTTGAAGCTGATCGGCGATGATTTTGATGAATCCCTGGTCAGTCGCGTCTGTGAGCAGGTGCTGACCGATCGGGTGCGCGGCGCAAGCGATGGCCAGCGACTGCCTTTGCGAGCGCGGCTCGGCATTCAGAATTCGAAAGTGCTGACCATAATCGAACTGATGGACGCTAACCCGTCCGACCCAATATCCGTGGGCGATATTGCCAAGCAAGTCGGACTGTCGCGACGGCAGATCGAGCGTCTTTTCCGCGATGAGATGGGGCGCTCGCCCGCCCGTTATTATTTGGAGATACGCCTCGAGCGTGCACGACATATGCTGATCCAGTCATCCGTGCCGATAGTCGAGGTGGCCACCGCATGCGGCTTCATTTCAGCGTCGCATTTTTCCAAATGCTACCGCGAACTCTACGCCCAAACGCCGCAGCAGGAACGATTGGAGAGGAAATACCCCGCCGCCTCATAGGCGTCATCAATTTTGTCGCTTCCACGACTGGTTCGGCCAGGTAGCCGGGCGAGCGTCTACTGGCGCCGCGCTTGGACAGCGACCAATCCGACTGGCTCGACATAGGATTTCGCAGAGCGCCGCAGCATGGCCTGCCTTTGCCCGGGTAGGCTCTTCCCTACCCGGGATCTACCGATTCCCCACCGACCCGCCAGATTCCTCCCATC
>NZ_RZOI01000032.1:0-19881 GCF_004022645.1 Mesorhizobium sp. M4A.F.Ca.ET.020.02.1.1
CATGCACACCGATCCGCAGATGTAGTGTCTTTGCGCCTCCAAACCCATCTCGGCGCCGGCATCGTCGAGCTTCATCTGGAAGGCATCGCTGTCGTAATTACCGGCGCCTTCGATGAACAGGCCGGCCATCAGATTGGCCATCCCCTCCTTCCCGACCGGGTCCTGCCTGATGCCGCCGTTGAAGGCAAAGCCGATGTTGACGATTTCCACTGTGTGGTCCTCCACCAGCCAGGCGATCATGCCCTTTTCGGACTTCACCTCCTGGATGTTCATCGCAGCATGGGGCTGAGCGCCGAGCGTCATCTCTTCATTCTCCGTCTTGGGCAAGAGATAGCCCGTGGTCGAACGGTCGAACGCGAGATAGCGGGCGGCAACTGCTTTGATTTGCGCGGCGGTAACCCTGCGGATGCGAGACGGCCGTTCCTCGACATCTTTCACGGTGCCGCCGGTGGCCAGCGTCGAGCCGTATATGCAGGCGAGGTCGTCCTGGTCGTCTTCGGCAAAGATCATATCGCGCACAAAGCGCTCCTTGGCCTTGCCCAGTTCCTCGCTGCTGACACCATCCTTGGCAATGCGAGCGACTTCGGCAGCGGCCGCCGCTTCGAGATCGGCCAGCTTGGCATCGCCGCGCGGCGCGCCATAGATGGCGAACCTGGTGTCGTCGAGCATGGTGCCCTGGAAATAGGCGCAGGCGCTGGAAGCGATACCTTGCTGGACAGCGAGCGCCTGGTAGAGCCGGCTGCGGTTACCGCCGCCGAGGATTTCGGACAGCAGGTCGAGCGCTTCGGCCTCGCCCGGCTTGGCGGTATGGTAAGACGGCACCACCCACTGCGTCGAAAAACTGGGCACGCTGACGCGGGCGTCGGAGAGCGTGACGGTGCGCCTGGTGTTCTGCTCGGGCTCAACCGGCCGGATGCGCGGCGGCAGGTCGGGCCCGCGCGCCACCTTGCCATAGGTCTTCTCGGCCAGCACCTTCACCGTCTCCGGCTCGACATCGCCGGCCACGATCAGCACGGAGTTGTTGGGCCAGTAGTATTTTTCATAGAAGGCGGTGGCGTCGACGCGGTTCAGCTGCTCGATCTCCTGCATCCAGCCGATGATCGGGATGCGATAGGGCTGGTTCTGCCACAGCGTCGCGTCGATCTCCTCATGGAGCACGTCCTGCGGGTTGGTGTCGGTGCTTGAGCGGCGCTCCTCGATGACCACGTCGCGCTCGGTCTTGACGACATCGTCGGTGAGGATGAGGTTTCGCATTCGGTCGGCCTCGAAGCTCATCATCAGCTCGAGCGCCGACGGCGCCACTGTCTGATAGAAGGCGGTGTAGTCGGAGGAGGTGAAGGCATTTTGCGAGCCGCCGATCTCGAACACTGCGCGGTCGAATTCGCCGGCCGCATGGTTGGTCGTCGCCTTGAACATCAGATGCTCGAAAAAATGGGCAATGCCGGATTTGCCCGGCGGCTCGTCGGCGCTGCCGATCTTGTACCACACCATGTGGGTGACGATCGGCGCCCGGTGGTTGGGAATGACGACCACCTCCATGCCGTTGTCGAGCACGAAATCCGTCGCCTTGCCGTCCTCCCATGCGACGGGGATCGGAGCCGTCCTCGCGCCGCCCAACTCGGTCGCAACGGACGTCCTGCGAAGCCCGTGAGTGCGGGGCTTGCTTGGTAGTTCTGATAGGGAGAGTGGGATTATGGGCTGGGTTCCTGGCAAAGTGATTTGTTCCTCATTTTGAAGGCTCTATGTCTCCCGACGCCTATTGGGAGAAAGTGGATCGGCACGCGACGCCGAGCCAGATGAGCCGTCAGCGTGTTGCCGGGCCTGACGCGGGCCTCATCTTTGGATGCGTCCGGGGAACGTTCGGCAGTATTTTGGTGAGGCCATGGGAAGTCTGCTCGTTATCCATTGGGTGTTTGCGGATACCTGAGCATGCGCCGTGCCAAGTAAGAAAGCCCCGATTTGCAAGGTTTGATCCAACCTTGATACTTGCGATATCCGACATTGTCGGGCATCCGACAGAAAGCGCCTTTCGCCGGCGCGCCGGCTACGGCGCTCGCCTCCTCCGGCGTGACGACGATCCTTTGGCGGGCGCCGCGCACACCGATCTGCCCGCCTATCAGCACCGCGACATCGAAGGACAACGCGATCGTGACTGATGGGTCTTACGCAAACATGCAGCAGTGCCACCGCCATCAGGACTTCATCCGCCCCTCAAAGCCCCGAGCGCGAGGGGACGACGTGTAAGGCAACATGTCATCCTCGACAATGATGCCGCGCATAAAGAGGTAAGGTCCCTCGTCGTACCGGCGAGCCCCTTCGCTGGGTTCGCCGAGGGTCTGGTTTGCGAACGTCGACCGACAGCATCACGCATGGGCGGCCGGATCGATAGACAAGCATTGACCGTGCCACCAGCGCATTGAGGGCAGCGCAGAGTCCAATTGGCCTGTGCCAGCCGGTATGTTGGAGCTTCAAGTGGGGCCAGCCAAGCGGGCTGAGGCCATGGAACTCCTGATATCCTGGACAGTCCAGATTGCAACGCACGACGCCTTTGGTCATCGCCCGAACGTTCATTGACGCTCAGCGAAGCTTGCGTCATCCGGACGATCTGGGAAAAGCTTGGCCGGGCCGGCGCCTTCCCAGGCGCACGGGACGCGCGACGACCCATGTGGACCTTGGATTTCACTCCGCACCTACGCTGCTTTGGCCTTGTCAGCAGCCTGGGCGGCATAGCTGAGTCCCGCCCTTGCTCAATCTGCCAAACCATCTCGCTCACAATCGATCGGGTGGTTTGTGCCGTCTGAACGCGCATTGTCAACTTGCCGACAGTCTGGGGTTCCGAACCCGACAGTTGATTCAAACCGACAATGGCCCGCCTCAGAAGCAGGCAACCGCGCTTCGTAGCAGGCCGAAGCTAATCGAGGTTCGCGGGTCTCGGTTTGAGTGTGCAGTGTCGCTGCGCGCCTGATCTTTCGGTCTGATGACAAAAACGTCGTCATTTTGGCCGACGATATCGGTCGGGAGCGGGTATTGCGGTCGAGCAGCGACCCAAGCACGTCCACAAGATGTGCCGAGTTTGCAGGGTTGGGTCATTGTTTCTGTCGACGTTTGAGCGACAGCGCACGACGAAACGTCTGGCATACGCCTCGTCTGGCACGCGCCTCGCGTGTGTGGCAGGTGCTGCTGGAGATCAGGCGGTCGAGTGGGCCTTGCAATTTTCCGATTTTGCTGCGCCTAAAGTCTCGTGTACAAATCAGGCTGGCGTGAATGGCCTGCCTAAGTTGCGACTTGTTACAAAGGAATGGATATATGGCGACTGGAACGGTGAAGTGGTTCAACAGCACCAAGGGTTTTGGTTTTATTCAGCCCGACAACGGCGGTCAGGATGTCTTTGTCCACATTTCCGCTGTTGAACGAGCGGGCCTGTCGACCCTTAATGAGGGCCAGAAGATAAACTACGAGGTCGAACAGGATCGCCGCACCGGCAAGTCCTCTGCAGGCAGCCTCAGCAAGGCTGGCTAACGCGTGCGGCAAGGATGCGGCATACTCCGAACGCATTGACCGGCTCGAAACCCGGCCGGAGCATGCAACCAGGTAATGCCGCGGCAGCGATTGCTGGAGCCGTCGCGAATTCCTCTGGAATGAGGCTCTTGGACGGGAAAGGCGGGGCTCGTCCCCGCCTTTTGATTCCGCGCAGATTGGGCCTACGGCTGCCGCGCGTCCCGAACGACTGTTGATACGGATTTAGGCTGCGACCTTTTTGCGGGTCCGTTTCGCCGGCGCCGGCACCGGGGCTTCCGGCTCTTTCGGTTTGCGGCCGAGTCCTATGGTCTTGGCCAAGGCGGAGCGCGTAGCGGCGTAATTCGGCGCCACCATCGGATAATCCGACGGCAGACCCCATTTGGCGCGATATTCGTCCGGGGTCAGACCATAGTGCGTCGACAGATGGCGCTTTAGCGATTTGAATTTCTTGCCGTCTTCAAGGCTAATGATGTAGTCCGGTTCGATCGACTTTTTGATCGGGACAGCAGGTTTTTTCACAGGCACAGGCTCTTCTGCCGGTATTAGTCCGGCCGTGCCTTTTAGAGCCCCGTGCACTTGGGCGATCAGGGCAGGAAGCTCCCCCGCCGGGACGGGGTTGTTGGAGACGTAGGCTGATACAACATCGGCAGTGAGCTCGATGAGGATGTCGGTGTTGTGGGCTTCTTCTGTCATAAACTTCTCCGGGCAGCTTGAAACACAGTCGGGCGAAGTGTCGCTACATAGTGGCGGTTGCCGCTGAAAGCAAATGGATCGACGGGTGCGCTGCTCCCCACCATTGAAGTCTCGGGGACGTATCCCGTCATCGTCCATCGGCCTAGAGGCAGCGTATTGCATTATGGGAGCGGTCGCGCCTGCCCCAAGTTAGAGGCAGGCATTCGCGCGTGAATTAATCAAATCCATCCTGAGCGTATCTCGCGTGGCAACCACGAAGGCGCTCTGGCAACGAAGCGAGGCGGATGGCCTTGCGGGTGGCCGAGAGATGTCATCCGGCTCTCCTGCCGACCTCTGCCGGCCAGATCTGGAGCAACAGCTTTGCGCAGATATGGCTCTCTTCAGAGGCCATCTATGATGGGAGCCGAGCGCGTCTCGAGCCGGGGAATAGGCTGCACATGCGCTGTGCCCACCTATTGCGATCGTGCTAACCTTGGCTGTTCGGACTTGCCGTTAAGGCAAGCGACAGATTGAAGTTATGCTGCACCATCTGATTCCCTGGCTCGGTTTCGAGAGCTCGCCGATACAGGGCCTGTGCCGCGTCATGCCGCCCCTCAATGTCCAAGATCACGCCCTTCGCATTCAATGCACGTACGTTTGCTGGGGCTGCAACCAAGACGCTGTCGAGCACCTCAACCGCTTCGTGCGGGCGCTTCTGGGCCACCAAGGCTTTTGTAAGCCGTATCGCCGCATCAACATTGTCCGGGTGCTGCTTCACCTCATCCCGCAAAGCCCGCTCTTGAACATCCTGACCAACTTCGCGCAAAATGCGTTCGCGCATAGCCGGATCGATTTGATCGGCGCTGAGCAACTCTGGGGAAGATGTCTCCTGCACGAAAAGAGCGGGCTTTTGCCAGCTGGCGCAACCGCCCAAAGGCAGAATGGCGAGTACGGCAAAAAGAAGTGAGCTCCGGCGCAGAAACATAGGCGATGGAGAAACTGTATTTCTAACAAATTTCATATTATCTCTCGGTTATCAGGGAGGCGGGTCGCGTTCAGTTAGGAAAGGTGGAACTACTCTAACAATCCGCTGTTCGATCCGTGCGGGAGTTTGACGGATCCTGCCGGGCGAATTGTAAAGTCGGAGGCGAGGTCTTGATAAGACAGCACGGCGAGATCGATCCCGTTTCGCGTCAGAAAGCCGCGGACGAAACGTCGGACATCCATTGACGTCAACAGAATAGGGCGGGTTTGACCCGGTTCTGTGTTCGAAAGGACCTGACGTATCTGTGATAGCATCGCTTCGCTTTGCCGATCCTCCAGTGCGAGATAGGGGCCTGCATCCGAATCTCGAACCGCGCCACGCATCACATCCTCGCTCTCGCGTTCGACGACCAGGGCGGACACGATGCCCTCGGTGTTGGCATAGCGGTGGCAGATCTGTCGCTTCAAACCAGAACGGACATATTCCGTCAGCAGGGCAACGTTTTGCTCACGCTCGCTCCATTCGGCCAATGCCTCCAACACGAGACGGGTGTGGCGGATTGGGATACCTTCCTCCAGGAGGCGGCGCAGAACATCGGCAATCCGAGGAATCGGCGTCGTGCGCAGCACCTCTTTCACAAGATCAGAATATTCCTGCTCCATTCGGCCCAGGAAATGTCGGGTCTCTTGGATGCCCACCAATCGCGGTGCGTAGCGGGTCAACGTTGCATGGACGCGCAAGGCGAGGAGTTCGCCGGGAGCCCAATGCTCCGTGCCGGCGCCCGTAAGGGCCTGTGCAGGGGTATGTTCGACCGGGAGTCTGTCCGTTTTCGGCTCACGCCTAAGGGGGATACCGCTCGAGTCGACGTGCGCTACATCGGCTCGGAGCGTCATCTGGCTTGGATCTATCGCGTCCTGTTCGACTGGCACGCCCTCGACATCTATCCGGAATTGCGATGTAGGCAGCTGCTCGTCAACCAAGACAGGGATGCGGGGAACGATAATGCCCAGATCGGCTGTGACCAGGAGCGAAACGCGCCCAATATGTTTTTGCAATTCGGCTTGATCGATCGCCTGCATAAGATTTGGCGCTAAAAAAAATGCGATCGGGAATTCCTTCGCAGGCGCGGCTTGCTTAGGCTCCGCTGCAGTTCCATCTTTCGCATCGGCAGTGCCGGCGCCCAGCACATCAGCCTTGACAATGCTTACCGCAGCGAACACTGCGGCCAGCATCAGAAAGACGGGGAGGGGAAACCCAGGAACGAACCCCATCACGACCAGGACGCCGGCCGCCAGCCGCAAGGCTCGAGTACTGGCCGTGAGCTGACTGACCATTTCGGTACCGAGGTTGATCCTCGCCGTCCCAGTCACACGGGTGACGATGGTCGCCGCAGTAATGGAGAGCAGAAGGGCCGGAATCTGCGATATCAATGCATCGCCTATCGTCAGCAGAGTATAGTGATGCAGCACCTCGCCGAAGGACATGCCCTTGGAGAGCAGACCGATCGAAATTCCACCCAGCATGTTGATGCAGATAACCACCAGCCCGGCGATGGAATCGCCCTTCACAAATTTCATCGCGCCGTCCATCGCGCCATATAGTTGGCTTTCCTTCTCCAATTCGGCGCGCCGCCGGCGGGATTCGTTGGCATCGATGTGGCCGTTGCGTAGCTCTGCGTCGACCGCCATTTGCTTGCCCGGCAGAGCATCCAGCGTGAAACGCGCCGCCACTTCTGCCACCCGTTCGGCACCCTTCGCGAGGACCATGAATTGCACCATGGTGACGACCAGAAATATGACGAAACCCACCACGATATTGCCTGAGATGACGAAATCGCCAAAGGTATGAATAATGCTGCCGGCCTCCCCCTCGGCCAGGATCAGTCGCGTCGTTGCGACCGTCAGCGCGAGACGGAATACAGTGGAAATCAAAATAACGCCGGGCAAAGAGGAAAAATCAAGTGGAGTACTGACATACAGGGCAACCATCATCAGCAGTATGGCCAACCCCATATTGAATCCTATCAGTGCGTCGACCACCACGACCGGGATAGGCATGACCATCATCGCGACAGCCAGAAGCAGCATCAACGCAACCATTAAATCCGGGCTGGCCGGCGCACGCTTGATGAAGTCACGCAGGACGTTGGCCATCGAGACACCTTTGCAATCGGTTGAGACTTACTCTGCTGTTACGCCCTGAAACGTAGCTTTCGAACTCCGAAGGCGCCTCGGCCTTGGCCAGCGCGTGACCCTGCATGAGAGCCACAAACAGGCGCGAAATGGCTGGGCAGCAAATGTTTCCAACGCAGCCAGCTTGTCAGCACCGAGCGCCACAGGATGTTTGGCTGGCCATAGAGTGCTGCTTGATGGGGCCTGCGAGCTTTCAATATGGGAGAGCAGCAATGCGGCCATTCCTGCTCAGCAGCACACGGCTGTCCTCAATACGATCGACTACCCATCCATCAGCTAAAATGGCCCCGACAAAATACTTCTCGCTGTCGATGACAAGATACGGTTGGGCCCCATGCCACACAGCTTCGACCGCGATTGCGGATGGCGCCTTCTCCTCTTTGATGAGCACTCCGTTCACCAGTGTTAGAGTACCCTTGGTGCGACGATCGAACGATTGCTGAAGCTTCTGCCAGCTGATGACCGATTCAGACGTGACGGTGCCCTCGGCGGTCACAACACCCTTTGCGGAGCCAATCTTGACGTCGAGAAGACCCGCTCGATCGACTTCCTCCTGCAGCTCTTTGGCCGCTGCCCCCGTAAGTTCATTGTCAGCGCGGTGACTGATCGTTCTGGACGCGACTTCAGCCCGAAGTGAATTGGGGCTCGATCCACTTGCATTGCCAAGATAGGAGAACATGCCCGAAAGCGCGCCGATCCCGAGTGAGCTGATTATGACCATGGCGAGCACACCGATCGGTAGGCGCGGTATGCCGGTCGAACCAGGCGGCTCTGCATCCTGCACGGACCAAGCAATGGACATCTCGCCTACGAGCAGGACGGCAGGAAGGGGCACAACAACGGACTGGCCTGCGGCGATATTCCGGTTGCCCTCGATACTGAGTCCGGGTGCAAGCGCCTCGAGTTCGATCGACTTGCCAAGAAGAGTTACACGAAGATGATGCGGTGCCAGTCCTTGCTCGACAAAGACCAAATCGGCATCGAAGCCGCTGCCGATTAAACACGTTTGAAGATCCGTCTTGCCGGTCAGTCCGCAATAGAGCCCCGAAAGCACTTCGAAACGGAGGGAAACGGCGTCATCCACAGAGCATCTCTCAAACAGGATAGAAGCCGCACGGCAATTGCCATGCGGCTCATTTCGGGACTACGTCGCGTCAATAAGGAGACGCGCTAGGGGCAGTCTAAAAGCCGCTTCCGACATTACGAAACGCGTTCGTCGGCGGCCTTCTTGATGGTCTGGAGATTGGTCGTTAGAGTGCGCAACTGGACACTCCTTTTCGTCGCCTCCAAGCTAACATTGGTTAGTTCTTGCACTTGCGCCTGAAAAGCAGTAGCATCAGCTCCGCTTGTATTGCCGGGAGTGCCACTGTTAGTTTTATCGGTATTGCCGGCGCTACTGGTATTGGTATTGCCTGATTTCTTATTATTATCAACTGCAGCCATGATCATTCCTTTTTCTGTTGGAGTTGTGCCGTCAATAACGGCCTGTATGACCTCACGCCGGATTTTCCCGCGTCAGGCATCTTCTGTGTCATCCAAAGCTTCATCGGCCTCAGCCATCGCATCGTTCGCGAATTGGAACGCGAACGATCGCAGGATACTTTGGAAGGCTTCACTTTGTGCTGCAGACTGTGAGTTGTCTTGAAGTTGATCATTTGAAACGGTCCGGTTATCCGCCCGATCGTTCCCGCCAGCTGGCTTGCCATCATTCCCACCAGCTGGCTTGCCATCATTGCCACCAGCCGGCTTGCCATCACCAGAATGCTCGGATTTCGAATCCCCATGGCCCTTTCGGATCAAGGAAGTCCCGAGGTTGCCAACTCCACTCCCAATTGCTGCTATCATCAGGTACTCCGGCATTTGCCATTGGCGGCGACGTGTTAAAGGTTAACCTCGATCAAGCTAAGGGCGGGAGCTTTCGAGAACCTGACGGCTTTTGACAAAAACCGGCCAGCGCAAAAACGTATGCTCTGCAGGATGTTGCTCTCGCATCGAACAGTCGACCACGATCTCGGCTGTTCGGCCAATCCCGCCGTCCACGCATGCCGCGACCGAATGGCAGCCGCAGCAGCTCGTTTGCATCCTCGATGCTGTGGTGTCGAACAGGAGACACGGTCCACGTGCTGCATGACCGCAATGACCGTATTCTTGCTGGCTCCACGGGCGCACGCAACGAGCAGGAACTCGGTCTTTGCATCACCATTCTCTCGCCTGCACATCACGGCCCGGCGCGGTGAGCTCATTGGCTTCGAGAAGGTCGGCGAGTACGAACATGGGATGGTCTGCCGGCTTTGGGAGGCCGGTGCGGATCCTCTTCTCACCATATCGAAAGCTTGAAGCGGTCGGATTTTCTTGCCCTGTTCGTGAGAACTCCCATCGTCAGCTAATCGTCAGCCAAGCGGTCTATCTAGGCCGGCCGTGCCTGACCTTCGGATCCAAAGGTCCCGTCTCGACACTTTTTGTAACTATAGATCGAAATGGTTTCCCGCGCGATACGCAACGCACACGCTTCTCTGAAGCAAATGTGTGACTTTGTCGGTGGCGAACGAGAGGAGTGACGCCTCAATAAAATCGTCAGGCACGTGTCTAGGAAGGGGAGCTAGCCGAGTTGGTCTGATTTCATTCGCTGTTCCTGGAAATCGGCGGACTGAAGCGCTGATAATCTCAGGACATCGATGGCAACGTTGCGAAAGTCCTGTGAGCTCGGGCCAATCTTGGCCTGCTACTGAGAAGCACTTTGGCGGGAACATTACGCCGTCGCGGGTCTGGCTGACCGTGACGTTAACCGAAAGATGCCGCTGGTCTCGTCAGCCGCCAGCACAATAGCAGCACATTCTCGCCTACTACGGAGACGCAATATGAAGGGCATTGGCCGACCACGGAAATCGCAGGCTGAAACTGGAGCCAGCCGCGCGGGGCGGGCGAGCAGTTCCCTTTCGCAATCAAGTCTTGCTGCGGGAGAAGGTGGACAGTCATTCGATTCCGTTGTGGAGCAGATGCGCTCTGGGGACGCCGATAGGAGGCCCTCCTCCCTTCCAGTTGCGCGCGGTCCAGGCGATGCCCGCGAAAGTCTGCCAGGCGCCTCGATTGGCGAAGATCAAATCCTGAACGCACCGCCACGTGGAGCCGCTGCGCCACCACGCGGAACCGTAGCGCCACGTGGCGCAGCCGCAAGGCGGCGCGGTTCTCCCTCCATGTCTGAGGGCGAAGCCATGGCGCCGGTCGGTAGCCAACTATCAACCGCGCAGGTGGAAGGCACCAGCTCATCGTCAAATGAAGATATCAGTCCGACACAGCTCAGAATGAACAGTCTTGTTCAACAACTGACTGATTGCGAGGCTGCGGCCAGGAAAACCGACGTCCCCGAGGAGGCGGTGGAGCTGATCAGTCGGGTCGTCGATGCAGCCTCAGCAATTCTGGAGTACCGCGCTAGCCTGCCTGCGGCTGAGGCGCAGACAATTATGCCAGACGACAAGGTGCGTAGATGTTGCCAGATCGTGTGCGACGCCGCGAATGAAGTAGACAAACTTGGCCTGTCGACGATCACGAAATTGGACAAAAAGACCAAGAAAGCGGCAGGTATGGTCGATAAACTCTACTCCTACTCCCAGGCGGACCGGCAGGAGCTGTTGATTTTAAATGTGGAGAACCACCATACGGCGGCAATTAAGTGGTGGGAAAAAAAGGCATGGCGCTCCGAACGGCAGCGATCCGCCTGCGCTGCCACCGCTAGCCTATCCAGTGGAACGCCCGTGATGCGGGAAGCCGAGCGGTGCGCACTGCGGCTGCGTGCCGGCTCGGTACTGAGTGTCAGGATCTGGCTGGTCCGTGAGCGGATCGGTCTTGCGCGGGCCAAGATTGAACTGCGGGCGAGCAGGTTCGAGCCAGATTTGAAGGAACTCCTCGTCGGTCGAAATGGAGTGGTGCAGCTGATGGCAAGCGCCGTTCAAGAAGCTCTTCGCGCCCTCTCTTTGGCGAAGGGCATAATGGATGATGGCAAAGCACTCAACGCTCATGATTGCGCGGTTGTAGAAAAAATCATGGAGCGGCTTTCGGATTTTGGATTGGCGTTGCACGAGGTGCATACCAAGCTAAGCCATACCTACCCAGATGCCGGCCTCCCATTGAAACTGTTCGAACGGATCGTGGACGATGCATGGATCACTGCGCACGATGCCATGCACTTGTTGAACCTGCAGTCTCCGCCGTCAGCCATCATGGCGCCACAGGCCCAGGCGGGCGCTGCGATGCCGGCCAGGGCAGGCGCTGCGATACCGGCTGACACTGCTGGTACGGCTGCAGTGTCAGAAGGCACTACAGCGCGAAGGAAAGGGAAGTCAAAGCATAAGTCGGCAGCTCGCGCCGGGACTTCTGCCGCCGGGCAGCCATCAACACCAGTCGCTGCGAACGCCGGCACAGTGCCAGCAGCCAAGGTTCTCGCGCGCTCGGATCAAGTTGCGAGTACACAGGTGAGAGCGCAAGAGGTGGCTGCGAGTTCGTCGGGGGCAGGCTCGACAATCGGGGGCGCCGCGTTGTCAATGGAGGTATTGACGGAGCGGCTCAAACGATTGGACGAACTTTTGCAGTTCGATCTGGCCGGTCAGCAAAGCGTCGTCTCCCAAGTGCGCCAGATGAAGCCTGAGGAGGCCGGTAAGGTCGTGGACGATGTGGCCCAGTACCTGCGAGCCCAGGCCATTGAGATGCAAACCTGTCTCGCCGGGTTGCAGGGGCGTAATGTACGCCTGCTACTCACCTCCACCCAGCTACCCAAAGTGCACGAACGCACAGACCAGCTCAAAGGGTTGCTGAACATGGTGCTGGGACAGGCCAACGCATTGAATGAAGGAAAAGCCGGCATTACGACTGATTGCATGAAGACCTACGCATTTCCGGCGCAAAAATACCTGGAACATTTGTGCAATGCCGACGAATTGATGCCGCCGGAGGCACCGGTCGCGCTGCGTGGCGAGCCAGGAAAGCTGTTTGAGATGAAGCTGCAGCCCAAGATGCTGGTCAATGGTGCGATGCCGAGCCCGATGTGGGTGCACATCCACACGAGTCGCCCCGTCATGGCCAGAAACTTGGAAGGGCTGGCTGATTCCGAATTCACCGCTTGCCACGTTAAATCCAACGAACAGCGCGGCTACAATCGAGAGCGAGAGGAAGCCGATGCTAGGTCCGGTCGCGAGAAGGTCATAATTCATCGCGGCAAACTCACCCCCGCTTTCTGTAAGTCCTTGTTGACCTCGGGGCTTGGCCGCCAACCACGCCATTCGCGTGCCGAGCTCCCGTCGGCGCAGGCTGCATGACAGGGCACGTACTTTGGGGTCTAGGGCAGAATGCGGCCGGCCACGCTGTGAGTCAGCGAGCATTTCTCCTGGCCAAACCGCGAATGCCGCTGCGCGAGTTGCGGTCCGGCGATTGGAGTCGATCGGCTACAGCCGATTTGCGATGTCGCGTTACCTGCTGTTGACGTGGCGGCGTATCTTGCCTCCCATCCAACTTATCGCCGAGATCGCGCCGCCAAGATCGAGGCGGAAGGTCTTCCTGCGAGCGCGGAGCAGGCATAGCCGATCCGATCGGGATCGGCGCATCGCAACGACCCAACGGTGTGGTGGAGAAAATTGGATTCGGGAGAGCTCGTATCCAAGAGGCGGAGTTCCGGCCCGAATACAATCCGCTCGCAAGCACCCACGATGCGCATCCGCAGTTTATTGTCTGGGAGATGGGCTGGATCGCTCGGCGGCGCTGGCGCTAAGGCGGGGCTGTCGCCGGACAATTAGCATTCACTGCCAACAGCCTTGCAACCGTCACCAGTTGCAAGGCTCGGCGGCGGGTCGACAAATCACATGAAATCGTCGTCAGACCCGCTATCGCTGCTGTCGCTGTCCTCGGTTTTGTGGAGATAGAGTGGAGGTTTGCCTGCACGCTGCCACTCACCGGCACTGTTCTTCGTCCATTTGTCGGGATGCTGCGTAGGGTCAAGCACCAGGTCGCCATGATCCACTTCAACAAACCCCATCGTCTGCGCGCGCGCTTGTGCTTCCGGATTAGCCGCACGCCAATTCAGCAACGGTCGGTCGCCGTCTATCCGAAGTTGATGCTCCAGCAGAATATCGCCCGCATTTTCGACGAGCGGATGGGCGACTTGAAGATCCACTATGGAAGTGACCTCAGTTCGACCAGGAAATTGTTCCCGCCAACTTTCCGATTCGAACTCGTTCATGCTGAATCCGCCTTCCATTCTCAGCAGTCCGGCACTCCGGTCTCCCAATTGGTAACTGAAATATCGCGCGTGCTCCGTATCTCGACGGATGCCATATTGCTGAGCAACGTCCGCGGTGCGCCTGGCTCGTGACGATACGAACTCCGAATACTCTTGAGGATTGTCGGCGATGTGCGTGATTTCATCACCATGAAATTGCCTCACCTGTCTCCTGAAGGAAGTCCTGTTGATCTCCACCACAGGAGGTCGGGAATTGAGGGAGTATGCTTGGGGAGCCGCCGATGATGAGGCGCCGCTACCTTCCGATCCGGATAAGTGCATTCGGGCAAATGTGTCCGCGAACCCTTCGCTTCCTGCATCCGATTGCTCGCCGGCATTATGCGCGCGGTAACTATCGGATGAGCCAATTCGACCATACATGACGATTCGTACTCCTATGTTTCGCAACCGAGCTCAAGTTAGCACGGCTGTTCAACATAGGGCGCTTAGTTGACGACTAGCTGACGAGGGCATTCCAACGGCTGCACCAATCAAATCCGCACTGCCGGCCTCAAAACCTCGGACTGCGCCACGCACCGGCCAGCAGAGGCTGAAAGGTCATGCCCGGAGGACTTGCCGTAGTTGCTGGGTGGCAGATCCGAGGGGAGTGATTGCCCCAGGCCCGCGGTTGCGCGGTTGGCCTGACAGAGACACTGGGGCACGGATGGCCAGCCGACATTTGCCACTAGCATGGAACCAGGTCAGTTTTGAACTGGGCAGTCGTGGACTTCCAATGACTAGGCCAAGCCTGCGGCAAAGAATGCTTTCGCGACAGGCTGGAAATATTGCATAGGAACCGCGTGGCCGAGTTTTGTAGTGCTTATCAGCTGACGCGCTAAGACATGGTCATGGACGATCGTCAGGCGTAGTGCCCGCGCCTCACTCAACACATGTGAAACGCGCTCACCTTCGGCACGGCAAACTAAGAACGGCACCCCGGTTTCACCGCGAACGTAACGCAGACCGATCAGGACCGCCCTTCCTGTTAAGACCAGCGTGGCGCGATGCACGCCAAGCGCAGGCTCGTCGGCCGCCTCCTCGCGGATGCGACGCTGTTCACCTTTCAACTCTGGCGCTCCTTGCTGATCCTTCGACTCGCGCGTCACTTCGGTATTGGTCATGCGCATTTCGCGCAGATACAACGCGCGCTGGAGCAGGAGATCGATCAGTCCGCCGACCAGCAGTGCGCCGGCGCCAATTCCCATCAGCAATTTTGTCTCCATAAAGATGAGGCCAACACAGCCCATGCCGCAGATCGGCAGAGGGACCATTGTCTTCCACATCCCGAGAAGGACAATGGAAAAGGTTGCGCTGAGAACCAATACCTTGAACATGGTCTTGCAGACTTCGACCATGGAACGAGCAGACCCCAAGCGCTTCAGCCCTTCAAAGGGGTCAATTTTCTTAAAGCTGAGCTTCATCGGCTCCAGAGAGAAGACAAATCCACCATTGGCTAGCAGGCTGGCCAAAATCACCGCGGCGACGAGGGTTCCAAGCAGCGGGCCAACAGCCGCGACGGTGAGTTGGACGAGCACAACCAATGCCTGCGGCACCGCGGTATCGAAAGGTAGGCTCTGCAACTTGGTGGCTAATAGGAGCGCTTCCCGGCATTTGTCCTCGATCACGCTGCCTCTTAGCCAAAGGTAGCCGAGCCCAGCGCAAGTCCCGACCGCGCGGACGAAATCGGAGCTACGTGGCAGCTGTCCTTTTTTGCGCGCTTCACTTAACTTCTTCGGGCTGGCGGCGTGTGTCTTCTCTTCACTTGTGTCGCTCATGGCAGCAATTTGTCGAACCACTCCAGCGCGCCGTTGGCTTGTGTGACCTCCAGTTTCATGCTCTCCACCAGATAGGCAGCGTAGGTGACCATGAGAACTGGAAAGACAATGTTCTTGATTGCCGGAGACAGTTGGCTCGCCTTAAATTGCGGGGCAAAGCGACGCAGCAGCATCATCGATATATCAATCAGTATCAGGAAGAACACGACAGGCCCCGATACCAATAATGCCGTGCGCATTATGCGGTCGAGAAGCCCCAACAACTCCATTGCTCCTGGCCCGCTCAGTGTCGGGTGAAACTGATACACCGGCCAGATCAAGTAGCTGCGGTACAGGACACTGATCAAAGTTTCCAGGCCTCCTGATCCGACGAATATGGCAATCGCAGTGATCCCCAGAAAAACGCCCATCGCGGAAGCCTGACTGTTCGTCGCGGGATCGGCCGAAGCGGTCGGGCTGCTGATGCCGCGTTGGTTGTCGATAAGCTCCCCGGCAGCCTGAAGGCCCCAAAGCGGAATGCCAAGAAAAGTGCCAAGGAGTACACCGACAAAAACTTCCTTGAATCCGAGCAGGGTTAGCTGGATCAGGCGTGTATCAGAATCCAGCGCCGGCAATCCGCCGCTGACGTGTGCCAGGCATGGTAGTGCGAAGCCAACAGCCAAACAGCCCCGGATCAGCCCACTGATCTGCGAGCGTGTGAATACGGGAAAGATCAGCATGATGCCCATCGCGCGGGCTGCCCCAAGACCTGCCGCAACGACGAGTTCGAGAGCCGTCTGGATCAGAATTTGAATATCGGCCGATGGCGCGTCCATGGGGCGGACTAGTAGCTAAGTGTCATTGCGGGAAACTCGGTGAAGATCTGATCGGCTAGCTCTATGAGCGGGGCGCTTAGCACAGGAGCAAACAGCCCAATCACCGCGACAACGACCAGAAGCTTCACGGTGAGCGGCAAGCTTTCATCCTGGATCTGCGTCGCCGCCTGGAGGATGCCGATGACGAGGCCGACAACCACTGATGCAATGAGCGGCGGTAGAATCCAGATCATGAAAACCACCAGTGATTGGCTCATAAGAGTAATGATGCTGGATTCAGTGATGATCAGCCTCCCGGTAACGTATAACTCAGCACAAGCCCATGCATCAATTTTGACCAACCATCAATGGCAACAAACAAAAAGATCTTGAACGGGACAGATATAACAGTTGGTGAGACCATCGACATACCCATTGCCATCAAGATAGTTGTCACTATCAGATCTATAACAATAAAAGGCAGATAAAGTAGAAATCCTATCTCAAATCCGCGCTTCAATTCTGATAGCAAGAAAGACGGTACAAGTATTGCAAAGTCATCAGGCGTGGCTGCAGCGTGCATTTCCTCTGGCCAGACCTTTTCTGTCGAAGATAGGAAAAATCGCCGCTGCTCTTCATTTGTGAATTTCTTGAGATGCTCGCGCAAGGGCTCACTTCCGGCTTTAGCGGCGCTTACCCAGTCGTCGAATGTCTGATAGTGGAGCTTGGGATCCGACATGCGGTCATAGGTCTGCTCAGCAACGGGCGCACTAACGAACATAGTGAGGATCATCGCCGCGGCGTACAGCACCACATTGGGTGGTATGGTCTGGGTCCCGAGCGCATTGCGGACGAGGAAAAGAACAATTGATACCTTTACAAAGGCCGTTGTCGTGGCAACTGCTAAAACCAGCAGACCGAGTCCGGCGGTAACCGCAAGAAGCGCCAGGATTGTCGGCTGAGCTTCACTCATTGCATGCAAACCCGCCACGGAGCCTGATGCCCAGCTCTTCTCCGATGCGGACAATGTCGCCACGCCCGATACGCTGACCATTGGCCACTATGTCGACCGGGCCGTCGATCGGCCATCCAAGTTCAAAAATATGCCCTTCGCCGGCACTTCTTAATTCCCCAAGAGAAATAGGCCAGCGGCCGCATTCAAAGACAAGCACGATCTCGACATCGTCGAGATCCTTAGTAAGCTCCAGTTGCGATCCGGGTTGTGTCATATGCGCATTCTCCAAAGGACACGGTCGCGGGCGGAAAGGCCCCCGCAAGATTAATTCATCGCCGTCAAGATCCGCCCCGGCGCACAACTGGCCGACAGCTAGGGTGATCTGGCCGCGGCCGAACGGCGCAATATCGGGCAACAATGCATCACCGACACATGCGCTTCGAAGAAGCGCCGCAGGAAGGCGAAGCGTGCCGACCTCTCCTGCAACAATGAGCGGGAGCTCTGGAGGCAGCCCGCCCAGCTGCCGCGGCAACTGGGCAAGCAGTTCGCCTAGCGCGCGAAACGCAGGCGGTACTAAGCCGTCAAGAGGCGTGAACAGGAATAGACGGCCCTTGCCCTTGACCGCGCCGAAAATGATGTCGAGTTCAAGATGAGGAGCCAGCATCGTGGCTTCGCATACGCGCACGAGTTGCACGTTCAGACGCGTCGTCTCCTCCAGTCGAGTGACAAGCGGCTCAAGAGCGAGTTCGAGAATAAGCGAAGCAGTTGGCTCGGAAGGGAAGGCCAAGCCGTTCTGCACTGTCGTGATGAACTCCTCTACGAGCGGGCGCGACAGCGACAAGATGACCGTTTCGGCTCCCACTCTCCAGACGCAGTCAAGCATCGGAATGGCAGCAGGTTCCTGCTGCCAGACAAGCCCTGCCGTTCGCACCGATAGCGGCACCTCGTTGATCCGGCTTTGAAACGGCGTACGGGGCGCTGCTGTATCATTGAGCCACGAGACAACCGTGCGGGACAGTTTCAGAACTGGTTCGAACATGGCGGGTGTGACCGCAGCGGCTATCAAAGACTGCACGGTCGTGTCATTCGGACGACCTCTTGCGACTGTCGGATCCGGTTGCGCGGCATTTAGGCAAGCGACCCCCTCGCATATTTCAGCAGTATCTCGTCGTCGGCCTCGATCTCGGCTGCGGCCTCCGAATGAGTCTCGACGGCGCGCCGCACGTCGTCCTCGATTTGTTGCCATTTGTCCCTTGCCGCCGAACATATGACCCATAGCTCCCTCGTCCTGGACGCCGCCATCTCAGCCTCCTCTTGAGCGATTTGGGCATCATCAAGCATCTGCCGTCTGGAAGTGATCTCAGCGGCAAGCTGTTCAGTGTGAAGGCGGTGACGGTCGAGCGCTGCGCTAGACAAGTTGTCGAGTGACATCAGATGCTGATAGAGCGCTGCTTCTGTTCTTGAACAATGTTGCTGTATCATTGCAAGCTCCCTAGCGGCATTTTGTACGGCTGAGGCGGCCACATCGCGCTGGGCTTCCTTCTTGGACAGCTCGCCAAGGGCACGACGCTCTTGCATTTCCTTCAGAAGCCGTAACCTCGAAGACTGAACCCAGTTCACGCGGTCAGACGCGACATCCATGCGACCGTCTCCTCGAAATCTGACGCGTCATCTTCGCTCTGGCGCAGAAACTCCCTCAGTTCGTCGATTGACGCGACGGCCCGGTCAGTCAGGGGATCTCCACCTGGCTTGTATTCGCCAACATTGATCAAGAACTCGGTCTCGGCATAGCGCGATAGGAGCTCGCGGAAAATGGATGCTGCCTTGCGATGTGTCCCCGAAACGACTGCATCCATGACGCGGCTGCGACTCTGCAGCACATCAATAGCGGGGAAATGCGATCGCGCCGCAATAGCGCGTGAGAGGATGACATGGCCATCGAGAATACCACGCGATTCCTCGGCGATTGGATCACCCGTGCCATCACCCTCTACAAGCACCGTATAGAAGGCCGTGATTGAGCCCCGCTCACCCATGCCGGCGCGCTCGAGCAGGCCTGGCAGCATGCCAAAAACGGAAGGAGGAAAGCCCCGTCGCGTCGGCGGCTCACCCGCAGCAAGGCCTATTTCGCGCATAGCGCGGCAGAAGCGCGTCAGCGAATCCAGCATGAGAGCAACGCGTAGGCCCTGATCGCGAAAATATTCCGCGAGCGCAGTCGCCATTGGAGCGCATTGCGCACGCTCCACCGCCGAGCGGTCGGAGGTTTCAACCACGACGACCGTACGGAGAAGGCCCTCTTCACCAAGATTCCTTTCGATGAATTCACGAACTTCCCGTCCACGTTCGCCTATGAGCGCCACTATGACGACGTCAGCGGCGGCACCCTTTACGATCTGTGACAACAGCGTCGACTTGCCACCACCTGGCTCGCCATAAATCCCGATCCGCTGGCCCTCGCCGCACGTCAGCAGACCATCGAGGACACGGACCCCAAGCGGGAATGGCCGCTCAATCATGCGCCTCGTCATCGGATTGGGGGCTCTGCCATGCAGGGGCCGAGTTTCGACGGTCTTGATTTCGCCTTTGCCGTCCAATGGGCGGCAACGACTGTCGATCACGCGACCGAGCAAATCGCCGCCGACGGGCACCTCACGCATTCGGCCAGTGGCCACGACCTCTGCGCGGCTGGATAGGCCCACCAAGTCCCCGATCGGTGTCAGCAAT
>NZ_RZOI01000330.1:0-6427 GCF_004022645.1 Mesorhizobium sp. M4A.F.Ca.ET.020.02.1.1
CGGAAGCGAACTCAATCACCGACCAGGCCAGGCAGACAGCCACCACGGCGATGCGCCGCCACAGCGGCCGGAAGAACGGGTGCTCATAGTCTTTCATCGCGCGCCAATCCCGGATTTAGCCAAAGCGCATCAGATAGACCGAGCGCCCTGACTAATCCACCGTTCAGGCCGGAAAACCCTGCGTCTCGACCGTGTAGTCGGCGGCCGTCATCACCCGCATCAGCTCCTTGTAGCCGACCTGCGCCATCCTGAGCGGTGGATTTGCCTTCGGGTCCTGCTCGGCCTCGACCACGAACCAGCCTTCATAGCCATGGTCGGCAAACCGCTGCACGATGGCGCCGAAATCCAACGAACCGTCGCCCGGAACGGCGAAGGCGCCGAGCGCCACGGCATCGAGGAAGGACTGTTTCGTGCGGTCGAGCTTGTCGATCACGCCCATGCGCACATCCTTCACATGGACGTGGTTGATGCGCTTGTGGTGGTTGTCGATGGCGCGCAGCACGTCGCCGCCGGCAAAGGCGAGGTGGCCGGCGTCGAGCAGCAACGGAATGCCTTCGCCGGAATGGCGCATGAAGGCATCGAGCTCCGGCTCGGTCTCGACGACCGCCGCCATGTGATGGTGGTAGGAAAGCGGCATGCCCTGCTCGGCGCACCATTCGCCGAATTCGGTCAGGCGCCTGCCATAGGCCTTCATCTCGTCACCGGAGAGTTTCGGCTTGGTGGCGAGCGGCTTTGAACGGTCGCCCTGGATGGAGCGGCCGACCTCGCCATAAACGATGCAGGGCGCGTTGACGGCCTTGAACAGGTCGATCATCGGTTGGATGCGGTCCTTGTTCCTGGCCATCTCCTCATCAACCAGCGTGCCGGAGAACCAGCCGCCGCACAGCGTGACGTCCGCCTCTTTCAGGATCGGCAGCATCACCTTCGGATCGTTGGGGAAGCGGCGGCCCATCTCCATGCCGGTGAAGCCGGCCGAGCGCGACTGGCGCAGACACTCCTCCAGCGACACGTCGTCGCTCAGTTCCACGAGATCGTCGTTCCACCACGCGATGGGGGACATGCCCAGTTTGGCTTTCAAGTCGTCACTCCAATGTCGGTCGTTGCGAGGCAGACGCGGCTCAGCCCTGACGGCTGCCCACGGCTTCCTCATATTTCTTGCGCGCCGCATTCACCTGTGGCCGCGACGAGACCTCCGGCACGGCGACATCCCACCAGTGGCCGCCGGCTTCGGTCGACACCAGCGGATCGGTGTCGATGACCAGCACGGTGGTCTTGTCATTGCCCTTGGCCCTGGCGAGCGCCGTCTCCAGCTCGGCGATCGAGGCCACCTTCTCGGCCGTCGCGCCGAGGCTTGCCGCATGGGCGGCGAAGTCAACATCGGGCATCACCTCGTGGCGTGCGTCCTTCAGGAGATTGTTGAAGTTGGCGCCGCCGGTCGCCATCTGCAGCCGGTTGATGCAGCCATAGCCGCGGTTGTCGAGCAGCACGATGGTGAGCTTGAGGCCGAGCATCACCGAGGTCGCTATCTCGGAATTGAGCATCAGGTAGGAGCCGTCGCCGACCATGACGACGACCTCCTGGTCGGGCTTCGCCATCTTGACGCCGAGCCCGCCGGCGATCTCGTAGCCCATGGTCGAGAAGCCGTATTCGGCATGGTAGGAACCCGGCGCGCCGGCCTGCCAGAGCTTGTGCAACTCGCCGGGCAGACCGCCTGCCGCATGCAGCAAGGTGAGGCCTGAGCCCATGGCGCGCTGCACGGCGCCGATCACTTGCGCATCGGACGGGTAGGCGGCATTGGTCGAGGCCGTCACCTTGGCGGCGGCGACCTGCCACTCCGTCTTGCCCTTCAGCGCAGTGTCGGTCCAGGCGGATGGCGCCTTCCAGCCCTTGAGCGCAGCGGACAGTTCCGCCAGCCCTTCTGCCGCGTCGGCGACCAGCGGCAGCGCCCAGTGCTTGCCGGCATCGAAGACCTGCGTGTTCAGCCCAATGATGGTGCGGCCGGCATTCTTGAACAGCGCCCAGGAGCCGGTGGTGAAATCCTGCAGCCTGGTGCCGACGGCCAGCACGACATCGGCCTGCTCCGCCAGCCGGTTGGCGGCGGAGGTGCCGGTGACGCCGACAGCGGCCATGTTGAGCGGATGGTCGTCCGGCAGCGAGGATTTGCCGCCTTGCGTCTCGCAGACCGGGATGCCGGCGCTTTGCACCAACTTGGCCAACTCGGTCGAAGCCTGCGAATAGAGCACCCCGCCGCCGGCGATCACCAGCGGCTTCTTCGCGCCCTTCAGCGCCGCGACGGCGGCGGCCAGTTCGTTGCGGTCCGGACGAACCCGGCGCGGTGTCCAGACGCGCTCGGCAAACAGGCTTTCGGGATAATCGTAGGCCTCGGCCTGCACGTCCTGGCAAAGTGAGAGCGTCACCGGGCCGCATTCGGCCGGGTCAGTCAGCACCTGCATGGCGCGGTTGAGCGCCGGGATGATCTGCTCCGGTCGCGTGATGCGGTCGAAATAGCGCGACACGGCGCGGAAGCAGTCGTTGACGCTCGCCGTGCCGTCGGAGAAGTCTTCCGCCTGCTGCAACACCGGATCGGGCAAGCGGTTGGCGAAGACATCACCCGGCAAAAACAGGACAGGCAACCGGTTTACGTGTGCCAGGGCTGCCGCCGTCACCATGTTCAGCGCACCGGGACCGATCGAGCTGGTCGCGGCCATGAAGCGGCGGCGGAAATTGGCCTTGGCATAGGCGATCGCCGCATGCGCCATCGCCTGCTCGTTGTGGGCACGGAAGGTCGGCAATTCGTCGCGCACCTGGTAGAGCGCCTCGCCGAGCCCGGCGACGTTGCCATGACCGAAGATCGCCCAGACGCCGCCGAAGATCGGTACTTTCTGGCCGTCGATCTCGGTCATCTGGCGCGACAGGAAGCGGGTCACGGCCTGCGCCATGGTCAGGCGAACGGTCTTCGTCATTTGTCGTTTCCTCCGGCTTTCATTAGCGCCGTTTTCTCATGCTGCCTTGCGGCCGCGCGCGGCAAGCCACGCCTCGGTCAACTGTTCGAAGCGAGCAGCCATGTCGGCCACCGCCTCCTCATCCGACATCTTGCCGGCCAGCCATTGTTCGGCGGCGTTGATGAAGATGGTGCGACCGACGGCAAAGCCCTTGACGATCGGTGCCTTGGCGGTAGCGGCAAACGCCGCGACGAGCTCGTCCTGCGGCGCCTCGAGCCCGAGCAGCACGACACCGCGGCACCATGGATCGTTCTTGACGATCACCGCCTCGATCTTGGCCCAGGCGCTTGCGGATGCCTGCGGCTCGAGCTTCCACCAGTCGGGCTTGATGCCCAGCGCGTAGAGTTCCTCCAGCGCGCGCGGAATGGTGGTGTCTTCGAGCTTGCCGTGCTTGCCGGCGATGATCTCGACGAGAAGCTCCCTGCCCACTTTCCGCGCGGCCTCGAACAGGCTGCGCAGCTTCTGCTGCTGCTCTAGCTTCAGCGCCTCGGGGTCGTCCGGGTGGTAGAAGCACAGGCATTTGATGCAGTGCTCGACCGGCCAGTCGATCAGCTGCGAGCCGATGTCTTGCGAGAATTCGAAGCGCAGCGGTCGCGAGCCCGGCAGCTCGACCGGGCGGCCAAGCCAGGCGAAGGGATGGCGGGCGAATTCGAACATGGCGTCGCGGCCGTATCTCTCGTCGAGCAGCATGCCGTAACCGGCGCGGCCGGCGGCGACCCTGGCCGCCGCCTTGACGGTCAGCACCTTGAAATCCTCGATGCGCGCGACATCGGCACCGGCCTTGGCGGCGACGTCCTCGAGCTGGATTCGATGGTCACAGGCGAGCGCCATCAGCGAGGGAACATCGCGCCGGCGCGTCGTCGCCCAATGGATGTGGTTGATGGCCTCGTCCTTGCGCAGCGCCAGATGCTTGCTGCCGTGCTTGAGGAAGTACTGCAATTCCTCGAAGGTCGGATATTCCGGCGCGCAGAGCAGGCGCGACACCGCGAAGGCGCCGCAGGCATTGGCCCAGGTCGCAGCCGTGGCAAAACTTTCACCG
Source organism: Mesorhizobium sp. M4A.F.Ca.ET.020.02.1.1 (assembly GCF_004022645.1). NCBI lineage: Bacteria > Pseudomonadati > Pseudomonadota > Alphaproteobacteria > Hyphomicrobiales > Phyllobacteriaceae > Mesorhizobium > Mesorhizobium sp. M4A.F.Ca.ET.020.02.1.1. The sequence continues at coordinate 4,042 of NZ_RZOI01000330.1, forward strand.
CCGAGCCAGCCGCGCAGGAAGCCCGACATGAAGGCATCGCCAGCGCCGAGCACGTTGTAGACCTCGATCGGGAAGCCCTTGCCGACGACGCCGTCCTCGAGGTCGTCGCTGATCGGCCCGTCATAGACGATGCAGCCCATGGCGCCGCGCTTGAGCACGATGGTGGCCGAGGACAAGGAGCGGATGGTCTTCAGCGCGCTCAGGCAATCGTCGGCGCCCGAGGCGATCATGATCTCCTCCTCGGTGCCGACGATCAGGTCGCAATCCGGCAGCACCGTCTTCAGCTGGGCCGAGACGCGGTCCGACTTGACGTAACGCTCGAAGCCCTCGGCATGGCCGGCGAGGCCCCAGAGGTTGGGACGGTAGTCGATGTCGAAGACCACCTTGCCGCCCTTGGCCTTCATGATGCGGATCGCCTTGCGCTGCGCGGCATCGCTGTTAGGTCGCGAGAAATGCGTGCCGGTGACGACGATCGCGCGGGCAGAGGCAATAAACGCCTCGTCGATATCCTCCTCGGCCAGCGCCATGTCGGCGCAGTCGGAGCGGTAGAAGATCATCGGCGAGACGCCTTCGTCCTCGACCGAGAGCAGCACCAGCGCGGTCAGCCGCTCCTTGTCGGTCTTCAGCCCATCGACCGAGACGCCTTCACGCTTGAGCTGCTCGCGGATGAAGCGGCCCATCTGCTCGTCGCCGACGCGGGTGAGCAGCGCCGAGCGCAGGCCGAGCCTGGCGGTGCCGACGGAGATGTTGGCCGGGCAGCCGCCGACCGATTTGGCGAAGGAGGTGATGTCCTCCAGCCGTGAGCCGATCTGCTGGCCATAGAGATCGACCGAGGCGCGACCGATGGTGATGACGTCGAGCGCTTTCGCTTCCACGGCTTCGCCCATTCGAACCTCCCATCGGCCTTATTGTCTTGAGCAACCCCGTTTTGGGGTACACGCGCGAGCGGCAGCGTGACGCCTGAATTATGAAATAATAATTCCAATCTGTAGTCAAGATGGAATGAGCATTCCCTAGCCGAAAAAGACTGCAGGCCCGAGCCGTTCAGCCCTTGCGCTTGCGGCCCGTGTCGCGCCGCTTCTCGCCGACTGCGACGGTCAGCGCCATGGCCAGCGCCATGGTCGCCGACAGCGAGCGGAAGCCGGCGAAATCGGCCTCGGCGACCTCGAACCAGACCTCGGCGAACTGGGCCAGCGGCGAGAACGACGAGTCGGTGATGGCGACGATCGGCACGCCCTGTTCGGAAATGGAACGCGTCTCTTCGATGGTCGCCGGCGCGTAAGGAGAAAAGCTGATGGCGATGACGGCGTCCCTCGGCGTGGCAAAGCCGATCATCTCGGCGTTCAGCCCGGCGGCCGACTCGATCAGCTGGTTGCGGATCTTGAGCTTGCCCAGCGCATAGGCGATGTAGGAGGCGACCGGGTAGGAGCGGCGCTTGGCCAGCACAAAAATGGTCTCGGCCTTGGCCAGCAGCGCGATGGCCTCCTCGAAATGCGGTTCGTTCAGCGTGCGCGAAATGTCACTCAGCGAGGTACTGGCGGCGGCGACGAAACCGTCGAAGATCGCCCGGTGGCCGGCGCCTTCCTCGGCCTTGGCGCGCAATGCGGCCAGCCGCTCGTCATAGGAGGAATTGCGTTCGCGCAGGCGCTCGCGGAACACAAGCTGCAGGCTGGTGAAGCCGTCGAAGCCAAGCTGCTGGGCGAAGCGGATCAGCGTCGAGGGCTGGACGCCGGCGGAGGCGGCGATGCTGGCAGCGGTACCGAAGGCGATGTCGTCGGGATTGTCGAGCGCATAGGCGGCGATCTGCGCGATGCGCTTGGGCAGGCTCTGGCGCCGCTCCAGGATCGTCGCGCGCAGCGTCTCGAAATCGCGGGGAACCCGTTCGTCCATCGTCGCTCCGCCCACGGCCATACCGATAGTCCCCTCTCCTGCCTCATCATAGCGACTTCACGCAAGAACGCCATAAAAAATGATTTGGACATTCCATTCCAAGCGGAAATGGATTAATTCATCCACGCGAAATTCTTCCCCAGAACGGTTCCTGGAAACGCAGAACCGTTCTAGCTGTTTGTTGACGCAATTCCGGACGGAAAGCCGTTTCTTACTTTTCCTGGAATTGCTCTGGCGCGGAGACATCCAAATGGTCGGAGTGGGCCTCATCGGCACGGGTTTCATGGGCAAGTGCCATGCCATCGCCTGGAGCTCTGTCGCCACCGTGTTTCCCGACGTGGCCAAGCCGAAGCTGGTGCATCTCGGCGAGGTCAATGACGAGCTTGCCAAACGCAAGGCCGGTGAATTCGGCTTCGCGAAAGGCTCCGGCGACTGGCGCGCCGTGGTCGACGACCCGGAGGTCGAGATCGTCTCGCTGACCACGCCCAACCAGTAC
>NZ_RZOI01000331.1:0-6416 GCF_004022645.1 Mesorhizobium sp. M4A.F.Ca.ET.020.02.1.1
CGGCATGCACCGGGTTGGTCTTGAAATCCTCGACGCGGTCGCGGTTTTCCTCCTGTGGCCGAAATTGGTCGGCAGGCAGCGTCGACGGCTGCGCCATCAGCTTGGATTCGGCGGCGGTGCCGGGCACGCGGCCGGCGCGCGCAGCGTCCGCGGGGGCCGCGGCGCCGCCGTCGAGCGAGAGCTGACCGCTGACGGTCGGCGCGGGCGCCGGCTCGGTGCGCTGGAGCGCATCCTGCCGGACCAGGCCGCCGGCTTTCTCCGCTTCGGACTTCGGCGGCTGTGCCGGCGCGACCAGCACCTCGTTCAAACCGCGGCTTTCGCTATCGGTGTCCTTCTTCTGCTTGTCGGCCTCCGTCGGAGGGACCGGCTTCAGCGTCGCCGGTCCGTTCGTCGATGGCTTGTCGGCCAGCGTCTCGGTGATCTTCTCGTCGCCGCCAATCTGCGGTGGCGCCTCCCTCAGCATCTGCAAGGTGGCGTATCCGGCGATCGGCAGGGCGACGAGCCCGGCAATGGCCGGCGTGGCGATCAGTTTCTTTTGCATGATCTCTCTCCAGAGCTTCTGTACCCGCTCTGTGAGACGAAGCCCGCCGGCCGATCCTTGGGCGGCGACGAAGATTTTTTCCTGCTCGTCGAAAGCCTGCATGGCGGCAGCGATCGCGCGCGCCTTCGCCTCGGCGTCGGGTGCCGGTGCCGTGATGTTGCGCAGCCTTTCGAGTTCGTTGTCGTCGACCATGGTCACACTTCCCCGGCTGAACGCATCAACGTCCTCAGCCGTTTCTTCGCTTCATGGATGTGCCAGGAAACCGTCGTCTCCGAGATCGCCATCGCCTCGGCGGCGTCCGCGTGGCTGAGCCCCTCGCCATAGACGAGCAGCACGGCATCGCGCTGCTTGTCCGGCAGCTTGCGCACGGCCGTCCATAGCGCCTCGGCCGGGTCCTCGAGTTCCGCCGCCGCCTCTCCCGCGATCAGCGCATAGGCGCCGTAGGCCTCGGTCTTCTGGGTGTCGCGGGCGCTCTTGCGCATCATGTCGCGCGCCGCGTTCAGCGTCATGGTGTAGAGCCACGTCGTGAACGCGCCCTTACCATGGTAGTCGCGGATCGCCCGGCCGAGCCGGACGCAGACTTCCTGGGCGATGTCTTCGGCGTCCGCCTTCCTGCCGCACCAGCGATAGGCGGCGCGATAGACGAAGCCATAGTGCCTTTCGAGCAATTTGCCGAAAGCACCCCTGTCTCCGCCCTTCGCCCGCCCGATCAATTCGACGTCGGAGGGTTCGCCCTCGTCCAGCATCATCGCCATCATTTGCTTATTGGACGAAGGCTAATGGCTAATCCTTGGGGTTATGGAAAGATTTTTTTGCCGCAGCGCTTTTCCCTTCTCCCCGTTCACGGGGAGAAGGTGCCCGAAGGGCGGATGAGGGGCGGGGCAAACTTTCGAAGCCGCGCACCGCCGCCAAAAAAGGGGAGCCAAACTTTACCCGAGGGTTTCGGCAAACAACGTGGTCAACCGCTTCCAGTGGCGCTCAGCACCGGCTTCATCATAGGCACTGTGATCCTGCACGCACCATCCATGCCCCATGCCGACATAGTTCTCGATCACATGGTCGACCTCGGCCACTCTCAGCGCTTCGGCCAGCCGCGCCGACTGTTCCGGCGGAAAGCTGCGGTCGACGCCGGCAACACCGACATAGACGCGCGCCTTGATCATTGCTGCCTTGCGGTGCGGGCTGTCCGCGGCATCGCTGGCTAGATTGCCACCATGGAAGCTGGCGGCGGCAACGATCCGGTGCGGATAGCTCGCCGCCGCGTTCAGCGCCCGCGCGCCACCCATGCAGTAGCCGACGACGCCAACCGGTCCGGTGATGCCCTCGGCGGCCAGCGCGTCGAGGAAGGCGCCGCCGTCGCGAATGGTCATGTCCTGCGTGGTGCCGCCGCTCAACGCCGACAGCGCGGCCTTGGTCTTTTCATCGGCAAAGGCGGTCTTGGGGTCGAACGGACCGTAGGGCACGCTGCGGTAGAAGAGATCGGGAACCAGCACGGCGTAGCCTTGCCCAGCAAGGCGCTCGGCCATCTGGTCGAGCGCCGTGCGCGGACCGAAAATATCCATGTAGAGGATGATTCCGGCCTTGGCCGGCGCGGCTGGACGAAACAGCCCGGCTTTCGCCGTACCATCCTGGGTCTTGATCTCGAGGTCCTGCTTCGTCATTGCGCGCTCCGCTTGCTGCCACGCGATAGATATCCGCGCCCGCCGTCAGGGCAAGCCACGACATCTCAATCGCGGTCAAGTTTCCGTGCGGCTCGGAACCATCGCTACAGGCCGGCGAACGACGCCATATGGAAGGCCTGAACATCGGCTGGATAGCGATAGTCGGCGCCAAAGGGACAGGCGTTGCGGTCGAGGCAGCCGCCGGTGCGGCAAGGCGCGCCATCAGCACCGCGCACATGCGCCAGACAGGCCTGGTGCGCGAAACCATCCGCCGCATAGGCGTCGACCGGGCAGGATTTCAGGCAAGGTTTTTCGACACATGCATCGCAAAGATGGAGAGTTGCGTCAGCTTCGGGAATCGAGATCGTCTCTTCGAACAGCAGCGCGCCGCGATAGGCGTGCCAGAGCCCGTAGCGCGGATGCATCAGAATGCCGAGCGGCGAAGGCCTTAATCCCTCCGCCCGCATCGCCCATTGCTGGAACGGGAGATACGGCCTGTCGGAGGGCGACACGGCGCGCGCGCCGAACTTTTCCGCAACCGAGCCGATCACTTCGCGCGCCCAGGTGTCGAGCGGATTGGCGATGGCCTGCGGTTGCCGCTCCTGCCAGCGCAGGAAATGCGGCCACGGCGCAGCACCCGCCTGCCCGACCAGCAGGATGGACCTGGCGGGCATGCCGGAGCGCCCGGCGGGTACTGTGTCTTGGCTCGTGAAACGGAAGCCGCCGCGCGGGATCAAGCCATCGACCGCGAGCACGGCCGAGACATCGTCGACCGTGCCGCGCGAAACAATCATCCCTTCTTGCCCGGCTCGGAGAATGCGCTCCGCCAGACTTCCTTGTGGATGATGTCGGCCACTTTAGCCCGGCCTGACTCGGGCTCCTTTCAAGTGAAGGCGTCGGCCATCGAGCCTTTCTTCCTGGCGATGAAGTCGGTCAGGGCCTCGTCGATCGCCGGATCGAGGTAAGGCGCCTCGTAGCTTTCCAGCCAGCGGCGGGCGAGCTCGTTAGCCCGCTGCGGCGCGGTCTTTTCGCCTTCCGCCAGCCACTGCTCGTAGGAATTGTTGTCGGCAATGTTGGAGCGGTAGAAGGCGGTCTGGAAATTGGCCTGGGTGTGGTCGCAGCCGAGATAGTGGCTGCCCGGACCGACTTGGCGGATGGCGTCCATCGCCTGGCCGTTTTCCGACAGGTCGACGCCCTCGGAGAATTTCTGCTGCATGCCGAGCTGGTCGATGTCCATCATGAACTTCTCGTAGCAGGACGCCAGCCCACCCTCGAGCCAGCCGGCCGAGTGCAGCACGAAATTCGCGCCGGCAAGAATGGTCGAGTTCAGCGTGTTGGCGCTCTCGTAAGCCGCCTGCGCGTCCGGGATCTTCGCGGCGCAGAGCGAACCGCCGGTGCGGAACGGCAGGCCGAGACGGCGGGCAAGCTGCGCGGCGCCATAGGAGACCAGCGATGGTTCCGGCGTGCCGAAGGTCGGCGCGCCCGACTGCATCGAGATCGACGAGGCGAAAGTGCCGAACAGCACCGGCGCGCCCGGCCGGATCAACTGCGTGAACGATGCGCCGGCCAGCACCTCGGCCAGCACCTGCGTCAGCGTGCCGGCGACCGTCACCGGGCTCATCGCGCCGGCAAGGATGAACGGCGTGACGATGCAGGCCTGGTTGTGGCGCGAATAGACCTTCAACGCGCCGAGCATCGTCTCGTCGAACACCATCGGCGAGTTGGCGTTGATAAGGCTGGTCAGCACCGTGTTGTTCTCGACGAAGTCGTCGCCGAACACAAGCTTGGCCATCGCCACCGTGTCCTCGGCGCGCTCCGGCGCGGTCACCGAGCCCATGAACGGTTTGTCGGAATATTTGATATGGCTGTAGACCATATCGAGATGGCGCTTGTTGACGGGAACGTCGACCGGCTCGCACACCGTGCCGCCCGAATGGTGGATCGACGGCGCCATATAGGCGAGCTTCACGAAATTCCGGAAATCCTCGATAGTCGCATAGCGGCGGTTGCCGTCGAGATCGCGCACGAAGGGCGGGCCATAGACCGGCGCGAACACCGTCGCTTTGCCGCCGATCTGCACCGAGCGTTCGGGGTTGCGCGCATGCTGGGTGTAGACGGACGGCGCTGTCTTGAGCAGCGAACGGCAGAGCCCTTTCGGGAAATGCACGCGCTCGCCCTTGACGTCGGCGCCGGCCTCTTTCCAGAGCTGCAGGGCTTCGGCGTCGTCGCGGAAGATGATGCCGATCTCTTCGAGCACCGTGTCGGTGTTCTTCTCGATCAGCGCCAACCCTTCCTCGTCCAGCACTTCATAGACGTTGATCTTGCGCTTGATGTAGGTGAGCTGGGTGCCCGGACCCCCGCCCGAGCGCGCTGCCCGTCGCGCCGCCGCGCCACTGCCAGCGCCGCGCCCGCGTCTGCCGCTCGACGGCTCCTGCTCGACTGCCGCGTTCTCGCTCATGATCGTTCTTCCCTGATTTTGTTCTGACCTGATGTGGATTGCGGCCGCGTGCGGCTGCTCTCGCCGGATCGTAGCCATGCACCCTATTCGAAACGGCCAGCCAGCGCCAACGCCTGTCGCAAAATCGACAAGAATTCCAATAGATTTGCGGTCGCTTTCCTTTTGCGGGAAGTCGCAAATCAGCTATGGATACGCGGCCCTCGCGGGTTAGGTATTGGCGCATCAATTTTAGGCTGCCGCAGACATTCCGAGCAGCAAGGAGCCCGAGAAAAAAATGTCCGACGACGAGATCATCCTTTCCGAGCTTTCCGACGACGAGCTCGTGCAGCAGATGCACGACGACCTTTATGATGGTCTGAAGGAAGAGATCGAGGAAGGCACGCATATCCTTCTCGAGCGCGGCTGGGCACCCTACAAGGTGCTGACCGAGGCGCTGGTCGAAGGCATGCGCATCGTCGGCGAGGATTTTCGCGACGGCATCCTGTTCGTGCCGGAAGTGCTGTTGTCGGCCAACGCCATGAAGGCCGGCATGGCCATCCTGCGCCCGCTGCTTGCCGCCACCGGCGCGCCCAAGCAGGGCAAGATGGTGATCGGCACCGTCAAGGGCGACATCCACGACATCGGCAAGAACCTCGTCGGCATGATGATGGAGGGCGCCGGCTTCGACGTCATTGACCTCGGCATCAACAATGCGGTCGAGAAGTATCTGGAGGCGATCGAGCAGCACCAGCCCGACATCATCGGCATGTCGGCGCTGCTCACCACCACCATGCCCTACATGAAGGTCGTCATCGACACGATGAAGGAAAAGGGCATCCGCGACGACTATGTCGTGCTGGTCGGCGGCGCGCCGCTCAACGAGGAGTTCGGCAAGGCTGTCGGCGCCGACGCCTACTGCCGCGACGCGGCGGTCGCGGTCGAGACCGCCAAGGACTTCATGAAGCGCAAGCACAATGTGCGGGCTTCGGCCTGAGCCCAGCCGCTTGGCAACGACCAATGAAAAAAGCCGCGCCTTGCAGCGCGGCTTTTTTGTTCCCAGATTCTGGAAGACCGTGGATTAGGGATTCTTGACCGTGTCCTCGACGGCATTGGCGGTCGATTTGACGTCCTTGCCGACCCCGCGGATCGTATTGGCGCAGGCCGAAAGGGCGAGCGCGCAGGCAAGAATGGCGACGGGGCCAAGGCGCGACAGTTTCATGGACGGTGTCTCCCTCGTTCTGTAGATTCGAAGATAACGCAACCAAGTCGGTTTGGCTGGTTCTATGAGTGCCGTGCGAAAAGCGCAACCCGATCAAGGCGAAAGGCTGCTCGTCATCGCCTGCGGGATGATTGCGCGCGAAGTTCTGGCCGTCAAGCAGCAGCTCGGGCTCGATCATCTCGACCTGACCTGCCTGCCGGCGGAGTTCCATTTCTATCCCGACCGCATCCCGCCGGCCATGGACAACGCGATCGAAAAGGCCAAGGCCGAGGGCTACCGGCACATCTTCGTCGGCTATGCCGACTGCGGCACCGGCGGCATGCTCGATCGCATCTGCGAGAAGCACGGCGTCGAGCGCATGGCCGGCCCGCACTGCTTCGCCTTCTACCAGGGCATGGACGCCTACGCGAAGGTCGCCGACGACGACATGATGTCGTTCTACATGACCGATTTCCTCTGCCGCCAGTTCGATGCCTTCTTCATGAAGCCGCTGGGCCTCGACAAGCATCCGGAGCTGATCAAGGACTATTTCGGCAATTACAAGAAGCTGGTCTATAT
>NZ_RZOI01000332.1:0-6415 GCF_004022645.1 Mesorhizobium sp. M4A.F.Ca.ET.020.02.1.1
CCGGCATGCTGGGCGCGGTTGCCGGCGTCAGCCTGCTGGTCGGCGGCATCGGCATCATGAACATCATGCTGGTCTCGGTCACCGAACGCACGCGCGAGATCGGCATCAGGCTGGCGATCGGCGCGCATGAGAAGCACATCCTCATCCAGTTCCTGGTCGAGGCGACGGTGCTGTCGCTCCTCGGCGGGATCATCGGCATCCTGATCGGCCTGGCGCTCGCCGCCATCGCCTCGGTGGCGCTGATCATCCCCTTCGCGCCGAGCCCGGCGGTCATCCTGCTCGCGGTCGGCTTTTCGGCGCTGATCGGCATGGTGTTCGGCTTCTTCCCAGCGCTGCGCGGCGCCAGGCTCGACCCGATCGACGCGCTGCGGCACGAGTGAGGCGGCGCGGTCGTTACCGGAATATGCCCTCGCCACCCCTGTCGCCACGCATCCGGCAATGCTACTGCATGGCCTCGGCACATGGGGGGAGATTCGAATGAGCAAGAAGGCGCGGCTGATCCTGGTGTTGGCGATCTTCGAGGCCGCCCTGGCCGGGCTGTGGTGGTATCTCGCCGGCTACGGTATCCAGAATCCCGATCGCGTCGCCACGAATTTTCAGGAGGTCGTCGGCCAGACGATGGGAATGGCGATGGGCGCGCTGCTTGGCCTCGGCGTCATCCTGTTCTTCATCGCCGCCCGCAACGATCGCAAGGCTTTGCAGGACAAGGCGCAGCGCTGAGCTTGCGCGCCCTTGCTCCGCGGCCTGTCAAAACGGAAGCCGCGCATTCTCCTTGACCTCCTTCATGACAAAGAAAGTCCTGGTTTGCCGTACGCCCGGTAGCGCGATCAGCTTCTGCCCGTGGAGCTTGTTGAAATCCGCCATGTCGCGAACCCTTATCTTCAGCAGGTAGTCGAAGTCGCCGGCCACGAGATTACAGTCGAGAACCTCCTTGAGTCTCAGCACGGCTTCCTCGAAAGCGGCGAAGCTTTCAGGTGTCGAACGGTCGAGCACGACGCCGACCATCACCAGCGCGCCAAGCCCTACCGTAGCGGGCGTAATCTCCGCCCTGACCCCGGTGATGTAACCTTCTTCGAACAGGCGTTGCGTGCGCCTGTGGCAGGTGGCGGCGCTGACATTCACGCGCGCCGCCAGCTCCGCATTGGTCAGCCGTCCTTCGGCCTGAAGGGTGCGCAGGATCCTGACGTCGATGCGGTCCAACTCGGTGGAAGATTCTTCCATTTTTGCCAGCCTATATGAACGAACAGGTCAATCATATCGCAAATATCTGGGAGATATGAAAATTCTGCCGGCAAGTTCGAGAACACCTTTCGCCCGACTGCGCCTATTATCAAAGCATCGAAAACGACAAAGAGCGGAGACAGATCGATGTCACTTCTGGCGAAGTTTGAACGCTATCCGCTGACCTTCGGTCCGACGCCCATCGAGCATCTGCCCCGGCTGAGCGCTGCGTTGGGCGGCAAAGTCCACGTCTACGCAAAGCGCGACGATTGCAATTCCGGGCTGGCCATGGGCGGAAACAAATTGCGCAAGCTCGAATACATCGTGCCGGATGCTCTTCGCTCCGGCGCCGATACGCTGGTGTCGATCGGCGGCGTCCAGTCGAACCATACGCGGATGGTCGCCGCGACGGCCGCCAAGATCGGCATGAAATGCGTGGTGATCCAGGAGAAATGGGTGCCCCACTATGACGCGGTCTATGACCGGGTCGGCAACATCCTGATGACACGCCTGATGGGCGCCGACAGCCGGCTGGTCGACGACGGTTTCGACATCGGCATCCGCAAGAGCTGGGAGGACGCTATCCAGTCGGTGAAGGACGCCGGCGGCAAGCCCTATCCGATCCCGGCAGGCGCCTCGGTGCACAAGTTCGGCGGGCTGGGCTATGTCGGCTTCGCCGAAGAAGTGGCTCGGCAGGAAGCTGAGCTCGGCTTTGCCTTCGACTACATGATCGTCTGCGTCGTGACTGGCTCGACGCAGGCCGGCATGATCGTCGGCTTCGCCGCGCAGAACCGTGCCGACCGGGTGATCGGCATCGACGCCTCCGGCACGCTCGACCAGACCCGCGCCCAGGTCCGCCGCATCGTCGACGACACCGCCGCCCTCGTCGGGCTCGGCCGCGCCGTCCGCGACGACGAAATCGTCATCAACCCCGACTATGCTTATCCCGCCTATGGCGTTCCGTCGGAGGCCACGAACGACGCGATCCGCCTGGCGGCCCGCACCGAGGCCATGATCACCGATCCGGTCTACGAGGGAAAGTCGATGCAGGGCCTGATCGACCTGACCAGGAAGGGCTTCTTCCCCGAGGGCTCACGAATTCTCTACGCGCATCTCGGCGGCGCGCCGGCCATCAACGGCTACAGCTATTATTACAAGGACGACGGCGGCTGCCGGAAAAGCATGTCGGACGAGGCGCTGCCGCCGATCTTCCCATAAGGACTCAGGGGACTTCGTCGCCGCCCGCGAAATGCCATTCGATCAGCGGCTTCATATGTCCCATCAGCCCGTCCGGCAGGTCGGTGGCATCACGGATGACGACGGGACCTTCGATCTCCGGTTCCGCCTCCGTGACAATGAAGGCGCGGATGCGCCGCGCGATCTCGTCGGCAGGCTCGGTCACCTGATAGCGGCGGAAGATCACCGTGCCGCTCGGCGTCGACAGCGCATGATAGCGCCGGCCGCGTTCGGCGCCCGACAGGTCGATCGCTGTCTCTTCGCGCACCTCGCGGATCATGTTGAAGTCGACATCGACGAGGCCGTCGCGGAAATCGATCGGCTCGAACGAGCCGGCGGCGAAATAGACGCGGCCGGCATTGACGGTATGCGCGCCCATGCGGATCGCCACCAGCGCATTGTCGCCGGCAACCAGCATGGCATGCGCATAGGCATGCTCGGCGCCGCTCGCCTCGCGCTTCTTCCGCCACAGCATGAAGGTCGAATATTTCACCGCATGGCAGCGGCCGACGAGCCCGCCGTCGCGATAGGCGAGCGCCGAGAGCAACACCACCGTGCCGTCGAACAGCGCTGGGTTCGCCCCCATCTCGCGCCGCCAGTTCTCGGCGATCGCCTCGGCGTTGTCGCGTTCGAACGGATGCCGGCCGGGGTCGAGCCTGACATCGACCTTGTCGACCGGCAGGATGACGTTGCGTGGGAGGTCGAAGCTCATCTTGCTCTGAGGTGTGTTGAGATGCAGCTCAGGCCATGTCCAGGGCGATCACCACCGGGCAATGGTCGGAGGCCTTCGGTCGGTCCCAGCCAGCGCGCGGGAAGCGCTCGACCTCCTGGCCGGCCGGAAAGATGGTGCGCCAGGGCTGGCCGTTGCGGACGATGTCGGGAACGGCGGTCGCGTTCTTCGCCGCCAGCCCCTTCGACAACAGGATATAGTCGAGCTGGCAGAGGTGCCGTTCCTCGGGACCGCGCGTGTGGTAAAAGCTCCAGCGGTCCATCTCCGGCCGTCGCTCGACAACGTTTTCGCAGAAGCCGCCGGCGGTCAGCACGTTGATGCAGGACTGGCTCTCGTCGATCACCTGGAAACGGTAGCCGTCGACGCTGTCGCCCTCGATCTTCACCCGCTGCCGGTAGTCGTTCATGTCGCCGCAGATCGCCCAGCGCTTGTCAGCAGCATGATCCTTGCCGAAGCGCTCCTCGATGATGCGGCGCACCGCCTGCGCCTCAGCGATACGCAGCGGCATCGTCGCCTCGCGGCCGTCCAGCCCATTGCGCGGCGAACCCATCGATTTGAAGTGCACGAGATAGAGCGTCAGCGGCACGCCGCCGATCTTCAGGTCGACCTCGAGGCAGTCGCGCCGGAAGATGCGTTCGATTGCCTGATAGCCGAGCGCCGCGAGTTCCGAGGTGAACAGCCCAAATTGCTCGAAGGTGACATGGGCGTGGCTGGTCATGCGCACGAATTCGATCGGCTGGCCGTCAGCCGTCTCGCTCCGCATCATCACGGCAACGTCGATGCCGCGGGTATCATTGCCGGCCGTGGTGTATTTCTGCCGATAGCCCTGCCCGACCATCTTGAACAGATAGCCGTATTCGAAGGCCTTCAGCGCCTCGATGTTGTCGACCTCTTGCATGCAGATGATGTCGGCACGGGTGGCGGCGATCGCCAGCGCGGTGAGCTGGCGCGTGTCGTCGGACTGCGCAATGGCACGCGCCTGCTCCAGCATCTTGTACTCGGCCTCGCTCTGGATATCGAACAGCGCCAGCGCTCGATCCTCGTTTAGCTGGTTGCGATAGCCGGAAAAATCGAACCTGTTCATCAGGTTCTCGACATTGAAGGTGGCAAGGCGCAGCGACATGGCCGTGACCTTTGCCTGCAAGTACCGGTGAAGACAAGAGCCCGCGATGCGGGCCGTGATGGTTGACGGAACCTTTCCGTTCATCCGCCGTTCAGACGACAAGTTCCATAAATAGGCCTCTTCCCGGGGTATTCTGGGCGTGGGGCCTGAAGTCTTCGGAGTGTGCAATGAAACCGCACTTTTTGTCTTCGTTGAGGTCCGGTCTGCTGACCCTGGGTCTTGTGGCTGGCGTGACGGCACCGTCACTGGCTGGTCCGATCCTTGAGCCTGACCTGTCGGTCCCGGCCAATCTGCCGGCGCCCGGCATCACGCCTGTTCGTGACGAGTGGGCCGGCGGCAATGACCGGCAGCTCCAGGAGGATTGGCGTTGGCGCAACCGCGACGGGCGGTGGCGGTCCGGCAATTTCCGCGAGCGGAATTTCTCCCGCAATTGGGACGGTGATCGTAACTGGGATGGCGACGACTGGCGCTGGAGACGCCACCATCATCGCCGGCATTTCAGGGACTCCGATGCCGCCATTTTGGGCCTCGGCCTCGGTCTGGGCTTGGGCAGCCTGTACTACAACAACGGCTACTACAACAACGGCTACTACGCTCAGCCCCGGCGGATCTACCGGACGCAGCGTCTGTCCAGCGCGCACATCCAGTGGTGCTACGACCGCTACCGCTCGTACCGGGCCTGGGACAACACGTTCCAGCCCTATAATGGCCCACGCCAGCAGTGCTGGTCGCCATATAGCTGAGCAGCAACGGATCGAGGAATGCGCAAACGGCGCCGTGTCAAGCGGCGCCGTTTTTGCCTCGGGGGCACCATGAGACGCGCCAAGCACCACCGGCGCTAACGCGCTCTTCATCAGGCGGGTCTATCGGATAGGCGGAGCGGATCGCCCGAAAGCGGAATGCCATGGCCGAGGACGAAAACAGGGACAAGCACCGGCAGCGCGTGCTGAAAGGCGCGTCGATCCTGACCGGCATCGCCAATTCCGAGGTCAAATGCACGCTGCGCAACATGCATGCCGGCGGCGCCGAGCTCAAAGTGCCGATCGAGGCGCGGGTGCCTGACGAGTTCCTGCTCTACGTGCCGACCGACGGCATCGGCTACAAGGCCGTGGTGCGCTGGCGCCGCGACGGCCGTATCGGCGTCGAGTTCACCGGCACCGAACCGAAGCCGCACTGGCACTACGGCTGAAGCTCCGCCTCCCCTGCTAGCCGAAGGGCTGGCACGAAAAAGTCGGCGGATTGCTCCGCCGGCTTGGTATTTCGCGACCAGAAGCTTGATGACAATTCGCCCTGCTGAGTCAGCTGGTGCGGGTTTCGAGAACCGGAGCGGCGCGGACATTGAAGTCCGTGAGCACCGGAAGCGCAGAAACCCGCGGCAGATGGCCGGCAGGGTAGAATTGGCGCAAGCTTCCTAGTTTTAGCCTTGCCGACCAGCTTGTTCTTGGCGATCACCGCGCGCCCGCAGGGCGAAGCCCGAGGACGCGCAATGCAAAGACCGTGGATCGCCTCAGTTCTTCTCCTTGTCGACCAGCTTGTTCTTGGCGATCCACGGCATCATCGCGCGCAGCTTCGCACCCACCTCTTCGATCTGGTGGCTGTCGTTGTTGCGGCGGATGCCCTTGAAGCGCGCCAGGCCGGCACGGTATTCCTGCATCCATTCCGAGGTGAACTTGCCGGTTTGGATGTCCTTCAGCACGCGCTTCATCTCGGCCTTGGTATCGGCGGTGATGATGCGCGGACCCGAGACATACTCGCCCCATTCGGCGGTGTTCGAGATCGAGTAGTTCATGTTGGCGATGCCGCCCTCATAGATCAGGTCGACGATCAGCTTGACCTCGTGCAGGCACTCGAAATAGGCCATTTCCGGCGCGTAGCCGGCTTCCACCAGCGTCTCGAAGCCGGCGCGGATCAGCTCGACCAGGCCTCCGCAGAGCACCACCTGCTCGCCGAACAGGTCGGTCTCGCATTCCTCGCGGAAATTGGTCTCGATGATGCCGGAGCGGCCGCCGCCGACGGCGCAGGCGTAGGAGAGCGCCAGATCGAGCGCATTGCCGGAAGCATCATGGTTGACGGCCACCAGGCACGGCACGCCGCCGCCCTTCTGG
>NZ_RZOI01000333.1:0-6404 GCF_004022645.1 Mesorhizobium sp. M4A.F.Ca.ET.020.02.1.1
AGGATTGCGCTCGGTGTGCGCTTCGGTCGCCGACACGAGCAGGCTCAGTTCTTCAGCACCATGACCGGTCGTGAAATCCGCCAGCGCACGCTCGACCGCTTTCCTGTTCGGACAAGTGGCCTTGAAATACACATTCGGGCGCCGGCGAATGCCCCTCAGCACTTCGGAGGCATCGGCGAAAGCGGAGACCTGAGCAGGATGACTATAGCTGGTTGCTTCGATGCGGGAAAATCCGGCCTCGGCCACGGTGTCTATGATCCCGATCTTTGCCTGCGTGCTTATCGAGGCAGTCTCATGCTGCAGGCCATCCCTGGCAAAGCACTCACAGATCACGACCGCGGGGTTCATGCGCTATCTCGCTCTCATTGGGGCAGTGAAGCCAGCGTGCGGCCGAGCGTCTCGGCAAGCTGATCGGCATTTTCACGCGAGAAGACCATCGGCGGCCTTATCTTGAGCAGATTGCGCTGACGCCCGGTTATGCCGACCAGCACGCCGCGATGCTTCAGATCCTCGATGATCGCCCGAGCCGTTTCCGGTGCGGCCTCGGAGCCATCGCGGTCCTTGACGATTTCGACACCGACGAACAGGCCGGTGCCGCGAACGTCGGCGATGCGTCTGTCGCCCGACATGAGGGACTTCAGGTTGGCACGCAGATAGGCGCCTACGTCCGAAGCGTTCTGCTGCAAGCCTTCGTCGCGCAGGACGTCGAGCACGGCGAGACCCGCAGCCGCCACGACCTGGTTGCCGCCGAAGGTGTTGAAATAGCGCTCGCTCCTGAGAAAGCCTTCGACCAGCCGGCGGCTGGTGGCGACGACCGCCAGAGGCAGGCCATTGCCCATCGGCTTTCCCATCGTGACGATGTCGGGTGTGATCCCCGCATGCTGGAAGCCCCAGAAATGCGTCCCCGTACGGCCGAGGGCAGACTGCACCTCGTCCGCGACGATCAGACCTCCGGCCTTGCGCACCTCAGCCATCGCCGGCTGCAGATAACCGGCAGGCGTGTTGTAGAGCCCGTCGCTTGCAAAGACCGGGCAGACGTACAGTGCCGCGGGTCTATGTCCGCGGCTCGCGAGATCGCTGATGGCCTGCCGGTAGTGCCTGGCATATTCATCCGCCGTCTCCTGGAGGCCCGGATCGCTGGTTTCCCGGGATTCTGGCGCCGGCACGGTGGCGATCCAGCTCTGCCGGCGCTCGGGCGGGATGGTCGATGTATCGAGCGCCCCGATGATCGTCGAGTTGCCGTGGAAAGCGGAGCGCGTCGCGAGGGCGCCATCCGCTCCGGTATTCGCCGCGGCGATGCGCCAGGCAAGCTCATTGGCCTCGGTGCCGGAGCAGACGAACATGCAGACCTCGAACGGCTTCGGCAAGGTGGCGACCAGCCGCTCCGCATAGTCCACGATCAGATCGCTCGGGTAACGGGTGTTGGAGTTGAAGGTCGCGAGCTGGCGGCTTGCCGCCTCGACGACCCGCGAATGGCAGTGACCGACATGCGGAACATTGTTGTAGGCGTCGAGGTAGCGCTTCCCGTCGCTGTCCGTCACCCACACGCCCTCGCCGCGAACCGGCAGGAACGGCGTTCTGTAGAACTCCTTGTAGATAGGGCCTAGGAAGCGGTCCCGGCGTTCCATGAGCGCGTCATACATCCAATTGATCCTTGTCCTAAATTCGTGTCAGTGCCGCGCAGCCTCGGCGAGGCAGTCTTGAGCTTTCCGCTCATCGAGCGCGTCGCAACGCGCGAGCGCAGCCCAGCCGAGCTTGCTGATGTCGTTTCGGTAGGAGGTAGTAGCTGCGGGCTTGGTCTTGCTGCGCCAGGCAACGATCAATTCCCGTGTGGCCAGCCTCGACTGAACCAGGACCGGCAGGACGGCGATCTCCTCGTCCCGCAAAGGCAGCGTTTTGGCATAGCCTGCGACGATCTCCCGCATGACCGACAAAACGTCTTCTTCGCGATAGAGCTGATGGGCCGCTGCAATGGCGACTTCGGCCACCAGGATAGTGCGGACCATGTCGCCGAAATCGATGAGCCCCGAAACGTCACCATCCCGGTCGATGAGGATGTTGTTCTGATTGAGGTCATTGTGGATGACCTGCCGGCGCAATGCAGGCATGCGCGGGGCGACAACCCTGCTGAACCGCTCGAAAACCCGTTCGGCCAGCGCTCTTTGACTACCGTTCTCGACAAATCCAAGCTTCCCGCTGAGAGCGGAGAAGTGAACAAGATCCCATATCAGCGACCGCTCCGCCGCCGGATGCGCGTAGTCGGCAAGCGCGACATCGAGCCTGGCGCTCAGCTCTCCGAGCTTCGTGCGCTGGGCAGGCGTAGCCCGGTGACCGATCACCGGCTCGCCAGCCAAGTAGCTCAAGACGCGCAGCAGGTAAGGCCGGCCATTCCGTTCGAGCGGCACGATCACGCGGCCATCCAGTGCGGGGACGACGCGGGGAACCGGCAACGATGGATCGCGCGAGGCCAGATGGATCAGAGCCGCGTTCTGGAACGCGATCTCGTCATAGGTATCCGCGATCCCCGAAATCTTGCAAACGAAAGTACGACCGTCCGAAGCGTCGACCCTGAAATTCAGATCGCGTTCGCCGCTGATGCGTGCAAGCGAGCCCTGGATGCCGAAGTGCTGGTGCAGCGCTGAGGCAAGATCCTCGGCTTGGAAGTCCGGCAGCGGCGCGGACAAGACCTTGTCGAGTGATGAGGCAGCGGCTTCCGTCATGATGTGTTCCTGCTTCGGCCTGCCACGCACCACTCAAATGCCGCTCCATTCGACACGACAGCACGGACCTGCGCCCAGGTACCTCCGATCGCTCGCCGGACTGCAAATGTTCAAGCGCCCTGTCGCCTTTTATTGGTTGCCTTTGTGAACTATATCGTTCACTCAGTCAACCATATTTTGAAGGCGAGCTATTCCTCGTCCAGTTGATCGAGGTCCGACTGGCTGGCCAACTGCTTGAGGTCTTGGAAATAATCCGAACTGGTGCGGATGACGCGCCGCATGAGCTCGATCAGCATCAGCCGTTCGGCGTTGGTGAGCGAGGACAGCATCTGCTCGTTTCGATCGAAAGAGTCGTCGAGCACCTGTTCTGAAAGCGCGAGGCCTTCAGGGCTAAGACGCAACAGAATGCTGCGGCCATCTTCCGGGTTCGCGGTCTTCTGGATATAACCCCTGTCGATCAGTCCCGATACAGTGCGACTCATCTGACTCTTGAGCAGGCCGCTGTGCTTGGCCAGTTCTTGCAACGGCACCGTGCCCAGGTATTTCAGGACGGCCAGGGCGCGCCACTCCCGGGTGGTCACACCGTATTTCGGCCGAATCGACAAGGTTGCGATGCGCGTCGACAGACCGGCCAGCCGCTGGAGCTCGAATGAAAACAAATCCCTGATGTCCGGCGCAGGATCCTCATCCAGGGATCGGTTCGCGCGAACGGCGCGATCTTGCCCGGCCGGCGATCTCGCCCCCGCCTCACTCCGCGAATGGACGGAAGCCGCCCTCCCCTGTTTTGATCTGTACATGATTGGCCCTTACGAAGCTGGTGCAGGAGATGGACTTGGGTCGAAATTTAGTTGACAACGTAAACCAGATAGTTCATTTCATCAACCAGATTGCCATGACCCCGGCGTCTTGTCGATCTTGCGCACGCGAAGCCACGGAGAAGGGCCGGCGTGTCGGAACAGCTCAATCAAAAGGGAGAACACCATGCATTTGAGGCGATTTGCATTTGCGGGCCTGATTGGAACGGCCGCAATTTGCGCAGCGTCGAGCGCATTCGCAAACGATACGCTCACTGTCGCCGGCCTCGGCGGCAACCTGCAGAAAGATCTGAGTGCTACCTTGTGGCAGCCTGCCGCGGCGGGCGCCGGAGTGTCGATTTCGGAGGAGACGCAGGACGGTATCGCGGCCGTGCGTGTTCAGGTGCAATCGGGCAGCCCGACCTGGGATGTCGTGCATCTCGGCGCCGACGAATGCGCCGTCGGCAGTAAGGAGGGCCTTTTCGAGCCGCTCGACTACAACGTCGTCAAGTCGGACGGCTTCGACAAGAAGGCCTATGACAAGGATTGGATCGCGACGAATACCTATTCGGTCGTGCTTGCCTGGCGCACCGACGTCTACAAGGACAAGCATCCGGCAAGCTGGAAGGATTTCTGGGACGTCAAGGCGTTTCCCGGCCGGCGCGCGCTCAGCGCCTATCCTCAGGAGATGATGGAAATCACCTTGCTCGGCGCTGGCGTGGCGAAGGATGCCCTCTACCCGCTGGATACGAAGCTTGCGCTCGAGCGGTTGAAGGAGATCAAACCGAACATCTCCGTGTGGTGGTCGTCAGGCGCCCAGTCGGCACAGATCCTGAAGGACAAGGAAGTCGACATGATGGCCATCTGGGGAAGCCGTGTCGCCTCGGTCATCAAGGATGGGGCGCCTGTGGAATTCACCTATGAGGACGGCCTTCTCGGCTATGGGTGCATGGCGATCCTCAAGGGCTCCAAGAATGTCGCCGCGGCGCAGAAGTTCATCGCTGGGGTGGCGTCGCCGGAAATTCAGGCGCGCATTCCCGAGATGATGCCGTATTACGGGCCTTCCAACAGCCTGGCCTTCAAAGTCGGCAAGTTTTCACCCGAGGTGCTGGCGAAATCCAATATGTCGCCGGACAACGTCGCCAAGCAGACGCCGATCGACACGAACTGGTGGCGTGACAACAGTGAGTTGGTACGCGAAGACTATAGCCTCCTGATGTCCAACTAAGGGCTCTGGCAGGAGGAATGACATGACGTCGGGCGCCGTATCCATACGAAATGTCTCGAAGGCATTCGGTGCGTTCAGGGCGCTCGACGACGTGTCGCTCGATATCAAGCCCGGTGAATTCCTGACCTTGCTCGGACCTTCCGGCTCGGGCAAGACGACACTGCTCAACGTCATTGCCGGTTTCGAACGCCCAGACAATGGCAGCCTGATGGTGGACGGCGTCGAGTTCATCACCAGGCCTCCCCACAAGCGCGACCTGGGCATGGTCTTCCAGAACTACGCGCTGTTTCCGCACATGGACGTTTTCAACAATGTCGCCTACCCGCTGAAGCTGCGCCGTCGCGAAGTCGCCGACATTCGTGAACGCGTCAAGCAAGCGCTCGACGTCGTGCAGATGGCGCATCTGTCCGCGCGCCGCATCACCGAATTGTCCGGTGGCCAGAAGCAGCGCGTCGCGCTGGCGCGCGCCATCGTCTTCGAGCCGAAGCTGCTCTTGATGGACGAGCCCCTTTCGGCTCTCGACAAGAACCTGCGCGAGCATATGCAGATCGAGCTGAAGCGCCTTCACGACAGGCTGGGGATGACGACGGTCTACGTCACCCATGACCAGCAGGAAGCTTTGACAATGTCGAACCGCATCGCGGTGCTGCGCAACGGCAGGATCGTGCAGCTCGACACGCCGACAAACATCTACGACCGGCCCAATTGTCACTTCGTGGCCAGCTTCATGGGCGAGACGAAGATGCTGCCCGTCAGCAAGACCAGCAACGGATATGAATTGGCCGGACGCCGGCTGAAACTGGCGCAGCCGCCCTCCCCACTAGACGAGCAATGGCTGATGATCAGGCCGGAGCGTCTCGGCTGGCAGGGTGATGACGAGCGCGACAACCGCATCGAAGGCCTGGTTGTCGACGTCGTCTATCGCGGCGACAGCCATTCCATTTCTCTGAAGCTGCCGGGCGACCATGAAATATCGATCCGCCGCGCACCGACCGAGAGCAAGCCTCTGCCGGAGCCCGGACAGACGCTTACTTTGTGGCTGAGGCCGGAAGCGAGCGTGCTGGTGCGGGAAACCTCGCCGTGAGCGCGGCAGCCTACGAACTCCCATCGATCAACGTCGAGCTGCTTGGCGCTGATGAGCGTCGTCACAGGTTCGCGATGTTCGGGCTGTCCGTGCCTGCCCTCCTGCTCGTTGCCCTTGTGCTGCTGGCTCCGTTTTCCTGGCTGACCTGGCTGTCCCTCTTCAACGCTTCCGGAGCCCTGTCGTCAGAGAACTATGCCCGCCTGCTGCGACCCGCTTACATCAACAGCTTCCTCAGCACGCTCGAAGTGTCCGCGCTGGTCACCGGCATATGTGTCCTGCTCGGCTACCCCGTTGCCTACCTGCTTTCGCAACTGTCCCAACGGGCCGCGCAAATCCTGCTGGTGTTCATCATTCTGCCCTTCTGGACGTCCGTTCTGGTCAGGACATACGCCTGGCTCGTTCTCTTGCAGCGCGAGGGCATCATCAACACCTGGCTGAAGCAGCTCGGGTTGATCAGCGACTCCTTGCCGCTGGTGAACAACTTGACCGGCACCGTCATCGGCATGGTGCATGTCATGCTACCCTTCCTGATATTGCCGCTCTATTCCTCGATGCGCGCCATCGATCCGGTCTATCTC
>NZ_RZOI01000334.1:0-6395 GCF_004022645.1 Mesorhizobium sp. M4A.F.Ca.ET.020.02.1.1
AAGCCGGATGCGCTGGAAAACGTGCTGGCCTCGGTGCGGCCGTTTACGACCGGCCGGGTCATCGTCGTCTTCGGCTGCGGCGGCGATCGCGATCGCGGCAAGCGGCCGATCATGGGCGAGATTGCGACGCAGCTCGCCGACGTCGTCATCGTCACCGACGACAATCCGCGCTCGGAAGTGCCGGAAACGATCCGCGCCGCGATCCTAGCGGCCGCACCCGGCGCCATCGAGATCGGCGACCGGCGCAGGGCGATCCACGAGGCGGTGGCCATGCTCCATGCCGGCGACACGCTGATCGTGGCTGGCAAGGGGCACGAGGAAGGCCAGACGATCGGCAGCGAAACGTTCCATTTCTCCGACCATGAGGAAGTCCGCGCGGCGCTCAGGGAGCGCGCGGCATGAGCCTGCTCTGGACCTCCGAGGCGCTGGTCGACGCGATGGGCGGACGGCCGATCGGCGTCATGCCGCAAGGCATATCGGGCATTTCGATCGACAGCCGCAGCCTGCAGCCCGGGGATGCCTTCTTCGCGATCAAGGGCGAGACGATGGACGGCCATGATTTCGCGACCGCGGCCGTCAAGGCCGGGGCCGGCGTGCTGGTGGTCGCCGAAGGCAAGCTGCCGTCGCTGGGGCGGCTGACGGCACCGATGATCGTCGTGCAGGACGTGCTGGTGGCGCTGGAAAGACTGGGCGTCGCCGCGCGCGCCCGCTCCGGGGCCAGGATCATCGCGGTGACCGGCTCGGCCGGCAAGACGACCACCAAGGAGGCGCTGCGCCACGTGCTGTCGGCGGTCGGCACCGTGCACGCCTCGGCGCAATCGTTCAACAACCACTGGGGCGTGCCGCTGACACTGGCGCGGATGCCCGAGAGTTGCGACTATGCCGTGTTCGAGATCGGCATGAACCATCCGGGCGAGGTCCGGCCGCTGGTCAAGATGGTTCGGCCGCATGTTGCCATCGTCACGCTGATTGCGGCCGCGCATCTCGGCTTCTTCCGCAACCTCGACGAGATTGCCCAGGCCAAGGCCGAGATATTCGAAGGGCTGGAGCCGGATGGGGCGGCGCTGCTCAACCGTGACGATTCCCGCTGGAAGCTGCTCGACAAGATGGCAAAGGCCGCCGGTGTCGAGCATGTCTACAGTTTTGGCGAAAATGCCCGCTCGACCTTCCGGCTGGTGAAATGTGAGCTCGACGCCGACCATTCCGTTATCGCCGCCAAGATCGACGGTCGGGAGGTCCTTGCCCGCGTGGGCGCGCCCGGCCGCCACATGGTGCAGAATGTGCTGGCCGTGCTGGGCGCGGCGCAGCTGGTCGGCGCCGATCTCGGCAAGGTGGCCTCGGCGCTGGCCGACCTCTCGGCCGAGCGCGGCCGCGGCAAACGCCACATACTGCGCCATCCAAAGGGGCCGATCACACTGATCGACGAGAGCTACAACGCCAATCCGGCGTCGATGGCGGCGGCCATGGCGCTGCTCAACGCCACGCCGGTGTCGGGCGAGGGCAGGCGCATCGCGGTGCTCGGCGACATGCTGGAGCTCGGCAGCCATTCGGCGAAGCTGCATGCAGCGCTTGCCGAGCTGATTATCGGCACGGGCACGCAAACCGTCTTTCTCGGCGGCCCCGAAATGCGGGCGCTCGCCGAAATACTGCCCAGCGACGTCAATACCGAGTACCGCGCCGGCGCCGAGGAGTTGAAGCCGCTGTTGCTGTCGGCGGTGCGGCCTGGCGACGTGGTCATGGTCAAGTCGTCGAAAGGCATTGGATTTTCAAAGCTGGTCGAGGCGTTGCTCAGCAAATTTCCGGCGCAAGCCGCAACCATTGAACAGACCTAGGGGTCAGGTCCGAGGGACGGAATTTCATGTTCACATTGCTCGTCGATTTTGCGGACAAGATCTCTGTCTTCAACGTCTTCCGCTACATCACCTTCCGTACCGGCGGGGCGTTGATCACTTCGGCGCTGATCGTCTTCATATTCGGGCCGACCATCATCAATTCGCTGAGGCTGCGGCAAGGCAAGGGTCAGCCGATCCGCGCCGATGGCCCGCAGACACATTTCAAGAAGGCTGGCACGCCGACCATGGGCGGGCTGATGATCCTTTCCGGCATCATCGGCTCGTCGCTGCTGTGGGCGAACCTCTCCAGTATCTATGTCTGGGTGGTGCTGCTGGTGACCATCGGCTTCGGCTCGATCGGCTTCTATGACGACTATCTGAAGGTGACCAAACAGTCGCATCTCGGCTTTTCCGGCAAGGCGCGGCTGGCGATCGAATTCGTCATCGCCGGCATCGCCGCCTGGGTGATCATGCATAACGGTCAGGCGCCGTTCTCCTCGTCGCTGACCTTTCCCTTCGCCAAGGAATTTATCATCAACCTCGGCTGGTTCTTCGTGCCGTTCTCCTGCTTCGTCATCGTCGGCGCCGGCAACGCGGTGAACCTGACCGACGGCCTCGACGGCTTGGCGATCGTGCCGATCATGATCGCGGCCGCATCCTTCGGCGTCATCGCCTATCTTTCCGGCAACGCCGTGTTCGCCGAATATCTGCAGATCCACTTCGTTCCCGGCACCGGCGAACTGGCGGTGGTGCTTGGCGCGGTGATCGGCGCCGGCCTCGGCTTCCTGTGGTTCAACGCGCCGCCGGCCGCCATCTTCATGGGCGACACCGGCTCGTTGGCGATGGGCGGCCTGATCGGCACGGTCGCGGTCGCGACCAAGCACGAGATTGTGCTGGTTATCGTCGGCGGCCTGTTCGTGGTCGAGATCCTGTCGGTCATCATCCAGGTCGGCTACTTTAAGATGACCGGCAAGCGCGTATTCTTGATGGCGCCGATCCATCATCATTTCGAAAAGCTCGGCTGGACCGAAAGCCAGGTGGTGATCCGCTTCTGGATCATCGCGGTGATCCTGGCGCTGGTCGGCCTGTCGACCCTCAAGCTCAGATAGGCCGCCGCTTGATCCCCGCCTCATCCTTTTCAGGCAAGCGCGTTTCGCTCTTCGGGCTCGGCGGTTCGGGGATCGCGACCGCGCATGCGCTGATCGCTGGCGGGGCCGACATCCTTGCCTGGGACGACAATCCGGATAGCGTCACCAAGGCCGCCGCCGCCGGGATCGCGACGGGCGACCTGCACGGTGCCGACTGGTCGCGCTTCTCCGCCTTCGTGCTGTCGCCCGGCGTGCCGCTGACACATCCGAAGCCTCACTGGACGGTGGAACTCGCGCGGGGCGCCGGCGTCGAGGTCATCGGCGATATCGAGCTGTTCTGCCGCGAGCGGATCCTGCGGGCGCCGACGGCTCCCTTCATCGCCATTACCGGCACAAACGGCAAATCAACGACCACGGCGCTGACCGCGCATATCCTGAAATCGGCGGCGCGCGACACGCAGATGGGTGGCAATATCGGCCGCGCCATCATGACGCTCGATCCACCGGAAGAGCGACGCCACTACGTCGTCGAATGCTCCTCCTACCAGATCGACCTCGCGCCCTCGATCAATCCGACGGCCGGCATCCTGCTCAACCTGACACCCGATCATCTCGACCGCCACGGCACCATGGCGCACTACGCCTCGATCAAGGAGCGGCTGGTGGCCGGTAGCGAGACGGCAATCGTCGGCGTTGACGATTCCTGGTGCGCGCAGATCGCCGACCGGCTGGAGCGCGCCGGCAGGCCGGTCATCCGCATTTCCAAGCGCCTGCCGCTGACCGACGGCTACTTCGCCGATGGCAGCAACCTGATGGAAGCCGTGCATGGCCGTTACAGTCGTGTCGCCTTCCTGGAAGGTATCGGCTCGCTACGCGGCCAGCACAATGCGCAGAACGCACTGGCCGCGGTCGCCGCCTGTCTCAAGGTCGGGCTGGACCTCGGCGAGATCCAGGCGGGGCTGGAAAGCTTTCCGGGCCTGGCGCATCGCATGGAGCAGGTCGGCCGCAAGGGCCATGTGCTCTTCGTCAACGATTCCAAGGCGACCAATGCCGATGCGGCGGCTCCAGCCCTGTCCAGCTTCAACCGCATCTACTGGATCGCCGGCGGCCTGCCCAAGGAAGGCGGCATCGAGCCGCTGCGCGGCTTCTTCCCGCGCATCGCCAAGGCCTATCTGATCGGCGAGGCGGCACCCGCCTTCTCGGCGACGCTGGGCGAGGCGGTGCCCTACGAGATCTCCGGTACGCTGGCGGCGGCTGTCGAGCATGCCGCGCGCGACGCCGCCAATGACGATGGCGGCGAGGCGGTCGTGCTGCTGTCGCCCGCCTGCGCCAGTTTCGACCAATTCAAGAATTTCGAAGTGCGCGGCGAAGCCTTCAGGCAAGCTGCGAGCGCTATAGATGGCGTGAAACCCATCGGAGGGGCACGTTAATGCAAAGCCGTCTCGACAAAAGTCCGGTAGCCACCTGGTGGTGGACGATCGATCGCTGGTTCCTGGCGGCATTCCTGTCGCTGATGGGTCTGGGCATCGTGCTCTCCTTCGCGGCGAGCCCGGCGGTGGCCGAACGCATCGGCCTAGACAGCTTCCACTTCGCCACCAGGCAGATCATCTTCACCGTGCCGGCGCTCGGCGTGATGCTCGCCGTCTCCTTCCTGGAATCGCGGCAGATACGGCGCATGGCGCTGGTGATCCTGTGCACCATGCTGGTGCTGATGGTGGCGGTGCTCTATGTCGGCGTCGAGGTCAAAGGCGCGCGGCGCTGGGTATCGCTTGCCGGCCTCTCCATCCAGCCGTCGGAGTTCCTGAAGCCGGCCTTCGTCATCGTTTGCGCATGGCTCTTCGCCGAGCACAAGCGCCAGCCCGACATTCCCGGCAATCTGTTTGCCCTGCTGCTCCTGGTTCTGGTCGTCTCGCTTCTCGTCGCCCAGCCCGACCTTGGCCAGACCATGCTGGTGACCGGCACGTGGGGGGTCATGTTCTTCATGGCGGGCCTGCCGTGGCTGTGGATCATCGCGCTCGGCGTCACCGGCGTCAGCGGCCTGTTCGCCGCCTATACCGTGTTTCCACACGTCGCCGCCCGCATCGACAAGTTCCTGACCGGCGAGGGCGACACCTTCCAGGTCGACATGGGGCGCGAGGCGTTGATCAATGGCCACTGGTTCGGCGTCGGCCCGGGCGAGGGCACGGTCAAGCGGGTCATCCCCGACAGTCATGCCGACTTCGTCTTCTCGGTCGCCGGCGAGGAGTTCGGGCTGGTGATGTGCTTCTTCATTATGTCGATCTTCGCCTTCATCGTGCTGCGCGGCCTCAACACCGCGCTCAAGGAACACGACGACTTCGCGCGCTATGCCGTTGGCGGTCTGGTCACGGTGTTTGGCCTGCAGTCGGCCATCAACATGTGCGTCAACCTGCAACTGATGCCGGCCAAGGGCATGACGCTGCCGTTCATCTCCTATGGCGGCTCCTCGCAGATCGCCATCGCCATCTCGATGGGCATGGTGCTGGCCTTGACGCGCAGGCGGCCCGAGAAGCGCAAGCAGATGGGTTTTTCCTTCCCGCAGCGCGCCATGCCGGCGGAGTGATATGTCGCGGGGTGTGATCCTTCTGGCGGCGGGCGGCACGGGCGGACATCTCTTCCCGGCCGAAGCGCTGGCACATGAGCTCAATGAGCGCGGCTGGAAGGTGCATCTGGCCACCGACCATCGCGCCGAGCGCTATTCCGGCCAGTTCCCGGCTGTCAACATCCATCCGATCCAGTCGGCGACGCTTGGCTCGAAGAATCCGCTGGCGGTGCTGTCGGCCTTCTGGACGATCTGGCGCGGTGTGCGGCAGGCCTCGAAGATCATCGCCAGGATCAAGCCGGAAGCCGTCGTCGGCTTTGGCGGTTATCCGACATTGCCGCCGCTTTATGCCGCGACACGGCGCAGGGTGCCGTCGCTGATCCATGAGCAGAACGCGGTGATGGGCCGCGCCAACAGGGCGCTGGCCGGCCGCGTCGACGCCATCGCCGGCGGTTTCCTGCCGGAGGACGAAAGTGCTGCCGGCGCCAAGACGGTGACCACCGGCAATCCGGTCAGGCCGCAGATCCTGGAGGCGGCAAAGACGCCTTATGTGGCTTCGACCGGCGATGAGCCATTCCGCTTCCTGGTGTTCGGCGGGAGCCAGGGCGCGCAGTTCTTCTCCGACGCCGTGCCCGCGGCAATCGGGCTTCTGCCGGAGGCCGAGCGCAAGCGGCTGATGATCACGCAGCAGGCGCGCGCCGAGGACGTGGCGCGGGTCAAGGCGGCCTATGCGTCGCTGGGCGTCGAGGCGCAGGTGTCGCCGTTCTTCACCGACATGGCGGCGCGGATGGCGGCGTCGCACCTGGTGATGTCGCGCTCCGGCGCCTCGACCGTGTCGGAGATCGCCGTCATCGGCCGGCCGGCGCTGCTGGTGCCCTATCCGCACGCGCTCGACCACGACCAGGCGGCGAATGC
>NZ_RZOI01000335.1:0-6381 GCF_004022645.1 Mesorhizobium sp. M4A.F.Ca.ET.020.02.1.1
ATTGACAGCGACACGATGGCCGGCTATCGTGTCGCTGTCAATTTTGTCTCCAACCAGGCAGTCGCCGAGGCGCTCGTCGCCGAACTCAAGGCCGCGGGCGGCGAGGCCATTGCCGTCAAGGGCGATGTCGGCAACGAGGCCGATGTGCTGGCGATGTTCGAGGCGGTGGACAGAACCTTCGGCCGGCTCGATGCTTTCGTCAACAATGCCGGCATCGTCGACGCCAAGACGCGCGTCGACGAGATGAGCGCCGCGCGGGTAGAGCGCATGATGCGCGTCAATGTCGTCGGCTCCTTCCTCTGCGCGCGTGAGGCGGTCAAGCGCATGTCGACCCGGCATGGCGGCAAGGGCGGCGGCATCGTCAACATCTCTTCCGCCGCGGCGAGGCTGGGTTCGCCCGGCGAATATGTCGACTACGCCGCCTCCAAGGGCGCGATCGACACTTTGACCATCGGCCTGGCGCGCGAGGTGGCGACGGAAGGCATCCGCGTCAATGCGGTCAGCCCCGGCATCACCGACACCGAGATCCACGCGTCCGGCGGCCAGCCCGATCGTGTGGCGCGGATGCAGGATATGCTGCCGATGAAGAGGGCGGGGACGGCCGATGAGGTCGCCAGCGCCGTTCTCTATCTTCTGTCGGATGCGGCCTCCTATATAACGGGCGCGATCCTGAATGTGAGCGGCGGCCGCTGAAGGCCGGATAAAGGGACAACACCATGGCTTATGACGTTGTAATCATCGGATCGGGACCGGGCGGCTATGTCTGCGCCATCAAGGCGGCGCAGCTCGGGCTGAAGACGGCGGTGATCGAGAAGAACGCCACCTTCGGCGGCACCTGCCTCAACATCGGCTGCATCCCGTCGAAGGCGCTGCTTCACGCCTCCGAGATGTTCGCCGAGGCCGGCCATTCCTTCGACACGCTCGGCGTCGAAATCGGCACGCCGAAGCTCAATCTGAAGAAGATGATGGCGCACAAGGACGCGACCGTGACGGCCAACGTCAACGGCGTCGCCTTCCTGTTCAAGAAGAACAAGATCGATAGCTTCCAAGGCACCGGCAAGGTGGTCGCAGCCGGCAAGGTCTCGGTCACCGGTGAGGACGGCAAGGTCGAGGAGATCGAGACCAAGAACATCGTGATCGCCACCGGCTCGGACGTTGCCGGCATTCCCGGCGTCAAGGTCGACTTCGACGAGAAGGTGATCGTGTCGTCGACCGGCGCGCTGTCGCTGGAAAAGGTGCCGGGCCATCTGGTGGTGGTCGGCGGTGGCGTCATCGGGCTGGAGCTCGGCTCGGTCTGGGCCAGGCTCGGCGCCAAGGTCACTGTCGTCGAATTCCTCGACGCCATCCTCGGCGGCATGGACGGCGAAGTTTCGAAACAGTTCCAGCGGCTGCTTTCCAAGCAGGGTTTCGAGTTCAAGCTCGGCGCCAAGGTCACCGGAGTCGCCAAGGCCAAGAAGGGCGCCAGCATCACCTTCGAGCCGGTGAAGGGAGGCGCCGCCGAAACGATCGCCGCCGACGTGGTGCTGGTCGCCACCGGCCGCCGCCCCTATGCCGACAGCCTCGGGCTGAAGGAAGCCGGCGTCGAGGTCGACGAGCGCGGCCGCGTCAAGACCGACCGGCACCTCAGGACCAACGTGCCCGGCATCTACGCCATCGGCGACGTCATCGCCGGGCCGATGCTGGCGCACAAGGCCGAGGACGAGGGCGTGTCGGTGGCCGAGATCATTGCCGGCCAGGCCGGCCATGTGAACTACGACGTGATCCCGAGCGTCGTCTATACCAGCCCGGAGATCGCCTCGGTCGGCAAGACCGAGGAGGAGTTGAAGAAGGCCGGCATCGACTATAAGGCCGGCAAGTTCCCGTTCACCGCCAATGGCCGGGCGCGCGCCATGCTGCATACCGACGGCTTCGTCAAGATCCTGGCCGACAAGCAAAGCGACCGCGTGCTCGGAGTCCACATCGTCGGCTTCGGCGCCGGCGAGATGATCCACGAGGCGGCGGTGCTGATGGAGTTCGGCGGCTCGTCGGAAGATCTAGCCCGTACCTGCCACGCACACCCGACGATGTCGGAAGCGGTGAAGGAAGCGGCGCTGGCCACCTTCTTCAAGCCGATCCACATCTAGCTGCGCGCCACGCGGCGGCGCCGAACGCCCGTCGAAAACGTGGTTGCCACCAAACAAAACGGCCCGCCTTTCGGCGGGCCGTTCGTCGTTGAGCTAAGCCTGATTACGGAGACGGCGCAGGTGCCGGAGCGGGCGCCGGGGCCGGTGCTGGCGCGGGAGCCGGCTCTGGTGCCGGAGCGGGCGCTGGCGCAGGTGCCGGGGCAGGTTCCGCAGGTTTCATCGGCTCGGGAGCGGGCGCCGGTGTGCTGGCGGCCGGCGGCTCGGCGGGCGCCGGAGCTTCGCCGCTTCTTCCGAAAACATAGTAGGCAACAATGGCCAGGATAATGACCACCAGGGCAATCAGCCAGCCACTGCCGCCGCCGCCCGATCTGGGAGTGTCGTTAGGGTTCGCCATAAAAGTGTCCTCCGTGGATGAAAAGTATCAAATAACAACCGTCAACGCGCGACCGTTGAACGGGTTTCATACTAGGCCCGGAAAATGCTGAAAGCAGGGCAATTCTGACCTGGGATCCCCTGCCGGCAGGCATTTCCACCACAAAATGGGTCGGGATCGAGCCGAACCCGGTCTTTCGACACCATTCGGCACGAAACCGGGGAGCCTTGCGCCGCCAAGTCACGAATCAGCACGGCACCGGCGCTCCTTCCCGATCGAAGCGCAACCCGGCCGTGCGGATCAGTCGACGGCGGTCACCGTGTAGCCGGCCTTGCGAAAATCCTCGACCAGCCCCTGCGGGCCGGGAAGGTGCAAGGCGCCCACCGCGATGAAGGCATTGCCCCTGGCCAAGAACGGCGCGGCATGATCGGCCATCACCTTGTTGCGGCTGGTGATCATGGTTTCCTCGAAGGCGGCGTAGCTGGCCGGATCGTCGGCGTCGCCGGGCAGGACTGCTCGAAACAGCGGCCAGAACATGCCGGTGTCGCCGTGCTGGTAGAGCACGATCATGGTTTCGTTGACGTCATTGACCTTGTCGCCGAGCTTCAACGTGTCGACCAGGCCCTTCATGTGGAAGGCAAGCGGCAGCGAGGCCATGGCATGAAGCTGGTCGGCGACGGTCTCCAGCCCCTCGACGGCCTTGCCCGAGGCCTTGGCGTCCTCGGCGAGCTTGACGTCGAGCACCGGCGCGCCGCCGGCCTTGCGCGCCAGCTCGCAGGCCGGCAGCGCCACCATGGCCGACAACATCCACGGCTTCATCTTGGCGACGGTCGCCGGTGGAATGCCGCGCGCGTCGAGCGCCTTGTTCATCGTCGCCGCGTCGTCGGGCGACAGCAGCGAGGACAGCGTGGTGCTGTCGGTGAACATCATCAGGTCCGGCTCCTTGACGAGCGCGGCCATCATCTTCTGCTGGTCGAGCACTTCGGTGGTCTCGATGACGACCGTGTCGGCGGCGCCGAAAGCCTTTCGCGCGGACGCCGGCAGCGTGGTGACGCGCGGATCGGTCATGTGCATCGTGCCGAACAGGAAGGAAGGCTTTTCGCCCGGCTTTTCGAGTTTCCAAAGGAGGCCCTTGCCGTTCGGCGTCGCCGCCGCTTCGGCCTCGATCTTGCGATAGGTGGCCGGATCGTCCTTCTGCAGCGCGCTCAGCATGTCGTTGCCGCCGCAGGCTGCAGCTTCGGCATGTGCCCTGCCGGCCAGCAGCAGGACGACGAGGAAGGACAGGAAGAACAGTACGTTCAGCGCGACAAGCAGCCTCAGCGACACGAGGGCCGCGCGATCAGCGATGGCGATGACGCGTTTCATGAGGAAGCGTCTTAGCGCTGAAAAGCGGCAAAACAGTTAATCGACAGAATGAAATTGTTTTCGGTGCTGTTGGTCTTAACAACAGCTTGCGTTGTCCGATGATGTCCTGACGATCAACCGAAAGGCCCATCGCGTCGCCTACGAAGTCGGCGGTTTACGCCCGTGGATGCGCGGATTCGTAGATCTCCAGCAGCCGCGCGGTGTCGACGCCGGTGTAGATTTGGGTCGTCGACAGGCTGGCGTGGCCGAGCAGTTCCTGGATGGTGCGCAGGTCGCCGCCCCGGCCGAGCAGATGCGTGGCGAAGGAATGGCGCAAGGCGTGCGGCGTGGCGGTGTCCGGCAGGTTGAGCGCCGAGCGCAGCTTCGCCATGTCGCGCTGGACGATCGCCGGATTGAGCGGCCCGCCGCGCGCGCCGCGAAACAGCAGGCCCTTCGGATCAATATGGAAGGGGCAGAGCCGGCGGTATTCGGCGACCGCGCGCAAGGCAACCGGCAGCACCGGCACCAGCCTGGTCTTGCCGCCCTTGCCGATGATGCGCAGCACCGTGTCCGTCTCCGACACCAGCTCGGCGCCGGCGAGGCCGAGCGCCTCGGAAATGCGCAGGCCCGAGCCGTAGAGCAGCGTCAGCACGGCGGCGTTGCGGGCGGCGATCCAGGGCTCTTCCGCCAGCTGGCCTTCGATGGAGACGACGTCTCTTGCATCACTCGCCGTCAGCGGCTTGGGCAGCGATTTCGGCTGGCGCGGCGCGCGCAGCGCCGCCGCGCCCGCAGCATTGGCGAGGCCGCGGCGTTCGAGGAAGCGCAGCAGCGAGCGGATACCGGCCAGCCCGCGGCCGAGCGTGCGGGCACCGGCGCCGGCGTTGCGGCGGGCGGCGAGGAATCCGCGCAGATCAGCCGGGCGCAACTCGGCAATGTCGGATATGCCGGGCGGGCCGCCGCAATGGCCGGTCAGGAAATGCAGGAACTGGCGCGTGTCGCGCTCATAGGCTTCCACCGTCTCCGGCGACAGCCGCCGTTCGCGCGCCAGCATCTTCAGCCAGTTCTCGCGCGCCGCCTGGAGGTCGGGCTTTGCCGGGATGAGGAATTCCTGCATGGCGGCATTGTCCGCCAGTCGGGTTAGGAAGCGGTGAAGAGGCGATCATTGGAATGACGCCGGGCGATCATTGAAATGACGGCTGGGGAGGGTTAGAGCAGGGCAAAGGATGTCGCGCCATGACCAAGCCCCAGAACCCCGTCCAGCTGGCCGTGATCGGCGCCGCACATGGCATCAAGGGCGAGCTGCGGGTGAAGACCTTCACCGGCGATCCGCTGGCGCTCGCCGATTACGGGCCGCTCTATGCCAAGGACGGCCGCGCCTTCCAGATCATCGACATCCGGCCCGCCAACACCGTCGTGGTGGTGCGTTTCAAGGGTATCAGCGACCGCAATGCCGCCGAGGCGCTTTCCGGCACCGAACTGTTCGTCGATCGTTCGGTGCTGCCTGACGACGGCGAGGAGGACGAGTTCTATCACGCCGACCTGATCGGGCTGGAGGTCAGGGACGACACCGGCGCGGCCATCGGAAAGGTCGTCGCCGTGCACAATTTCGGCGGTGGCGACATACTCGACGTGACGCTTGCCGGCCGCAAAGGCGTACTGATTCCGTTCACCCAGGCCGCTGTCCCGCAGGTGTCGGTCGCCGAAGGGTTCGTCCGCGTCGATCCGCTGGCGGCGGGGCTGGTCGAAGACGAGGATGGCCAGGCCGCTCCCGGCCGCGACGGCTTCGACCCGAAGGGCCGGCCGCGCGGACCGAAGGACGCCGGGGGCAATCGGTGAGCTTTGTTGCCTCGGTGCTGACGCTCTATCCGGAGATGTTTCCCGGTCCGCTCGGCCTATCGCTGGCCGGCCGGGCGCTGGAAGCCGGCACATGGTCGCTTGAGGCGATCCAGATCCGCGATTTCGCCACCGACAGGCATCGCACCGTCGACGACACGCCGGCTGGCGGCGGCGCCGGCATGGTGATGCGCGCCGACGTGCTGGCGAAAGCCATCGACCAT
Source organism: Mesorhizobium sp. M4A.F.Ca.ET.020.02.1.1 (assembly GCF_004022645.1). Lineage (NCBI taxonomy): Bacteria > Pseudomonadati > Pseudomonadota > Alphaproteobacteria > Hyphomicrobiales > Phyllobacteriaceae > Mesorhizobium > Mesorhizobium sp. M4A.F.Ca.ET.020.02.1.1. The sequence continues at coordinate 5,898 of NZ_RZOI01000335.1, forward strand.
GCCTCGCCGCCGGGTGATGCGCGCGCCCGCCTCTTGATGAGCCCGCGCGGAAAACCCCTGACGCAGGCCCGCGTGCGCGAGCTTGCCGCCGGGCCTGGCGCGGTGATCCTGTGCGGCCGCTTCGAGGGCGTCGACCAGCGGGTGATCGACGCGCGGGGATTAGAGGAGGTCTCGGTCGGCGACTTCATCCTGTCGGGCGGTGAGCCGGCCGCGCTGGTGCTGCTCGATGCCGTGGTGCGGCTCTTGCCGGGCGTCATGGGCAATGCGGTCTCCGGCGAAGAAGAGAGTTTCGAGAACGGCCTGCTCGAACATCCGCACTATACGCGGCCGCAGGAGTTCGAGGGCCGGCCGATTCCCGATGTGCTGATCTCGGGCAATCACAGAAAGATCGCAGAATGGCGGCGGGCCGAGGCAGAGAAGCTGACCAAGGAGCGGCGGCCGGATCTGCTGGCGGACGATCCGCCCCCGGAGCTCGAGCGGATCG
>NZ_RZOI01000336.1:0-6373 GCF_004022645.1 Mesorhizobium sp. M4A.F.Ca.ET.020.02.1.1
GAGGTGGATTGCGGTCCCTCGGTGCTGGCCGCCTGGGTCTCGGGCAGGTTCTGCTCGACGCTGGTCGGGGTCGAGGCCTGCTTCTGATTGCTGTTCTCGTTGGTGCGCACCGACTGCACGGAGCGCTCGACGCGGGACTCCGGATCGAAGATCGTCTCTTCGGTCTGGCGGGTGTCGGTGTTGACGTCGGCCTTGACGCTGGCGCGGAAATTGTCGGGGCCGAGATAGGGGGTCAGCGCGCGGCGGATGTTGTCGCCGATCTGCGCCTCGACCGTCTGCTCGACGCCCAGCGTGCGGGCCGCGCTCGTGTTGGACGGGTCGTCGCCGGCGGCCAGCAGGTTGCCATTGGAATCGAGCACCGTCACCTTGTCGGCCGCCAGGCCGGGAACGGCGGCGGCGACCAGGTGACGGATCGACATGGCGCTCTTTTCGGCGTCGATACCGGCATAGCGGATGACCACCGAGGCCGAGGGCTGCTGCTCGTCGCGGCGGAAATTGGCGCGCTCGGACATGACGATGTGGACGCGCGCCGCCTTGATGCCGGCGATCGACTGGATGGTGCGCGCGATCTCGCCCTCCAGGGCGCGCACCCTTGTGATCTGCTGCATGAAGGATGTCAGGCCGAGCGAGCCGACATTGTCGAACAGCTCGTAGCCGGCATTGGCGCTGGTCGGCAGGCCCTTCTCGGCGAGCATCATGCGAGCCTGCGCGGTGGTGCCGGCCGGCACCAGCACTGAGGTGCCGTCGGCGCCGACATCGAAGCCGATGCCGGCCTCGCCCAGCACCAGGCCGATCTGGTTCACGTCGGAGCGCTCGAGCCCGACATAGAGCGTCTCGTAGGCGGGACGGTTGAGATAGATCGAGGCCACGCCGATGACGGTCATGACGAGCACCGCGATGCCGCCCAGCATGGCGAGGCGCTTGACGCCAAATGCCCTGAGATTCGAGATGATGCTCTGGATCTGTTCCGGCACGTTCCAACGGCTCCCAGCATGACTGTCCGTCGGAACACTAGACCGCGAAGCTTGTGCGAGGATGATAGGCGGAAGGCAAAAGGCCGCGCTTGCGGCGCGGCCTTCGATGCAATGGAAAGATCAGCCGGAATATCAGCTCTTGAACAGGGCCAGGATCGACTGCGAGTTGCCGTTGGCGATCGACAGCGACTGGATCCCGAGCTGCTGCTGCACCTGCAGCGCCTGCAGGCGGGTCGATTCCTTGTTCATGTCGGCGTCGACCAGGGCGCCAACGCCCTTGTCGATCGAGTCCGAGAGGTTCGACAGGAAGCTCTTCTGGGTGTCGATGCGCGACTTGGCGGCACCGAGATAGGCCGCGCCCGTCGAGAGCTTGGCAAGCGCCGTTTCAACGCTGCCGAGCGCCGTATCGATTGCGGTGTCGGTGACCGCAGCGGCGCTCGGGTCGAAGAAGGTCGTGGCGAGAAGGCCGCCTACGATGCCGCCCGTGCCGGCAATATCGAGAACCTGCGTGTCGGCGGCCGCGACGTTGATGGTGTCGATGGCGACGGTGGTGCCGGTGCGGTTGTAGGAAGCGACGATCTGCAGGTCGGAGGCGACGAGGCCGTCGTTCTGCAGCAGGTTCGAGCCGGCATAGCTGGCATTGGTGACCGACGACTTGATCTGCTCCTGGATGGCCTTGATTTCGGTCGCGATCTTCTGCTGGTTGTCCTGGCTGGCGCCGCGGGCGGTGACCAGCTTGGCCTTGATCGCGTCGACCTGGTCCTTGATGTCGGTGATGGCGGTGTAGGCGGTGTCGACCTTGCCGGCGCCGAGGCCGAGTGCGTCCTGCACCGCCGACAGCGCCTTGTTGTCGGAACGCATGCTGGTAGCGATCGACCAGTAGGCGGCGTTGTCGGAAGCGGTGGCGACGCGGTAGCCAGTCGAGATGCGGGCCTGCGTCGTTTCAAGCGCCTTGTTGGTGGCGTTTAGGCTCTGCAGCGCGGTCAGCGCCGCGGCGTTCGTCATGATACTTGCCAAGGTACACCCCTTCTCAAAGCAGGCATGCCTTACGCATGCCGGTCAACCCGTTTGGCGGGGGCGTCATGCCTGTCGACCAACTGGTCTGCCCGTCATAAGTGAATGGTTAACCATAACTAGCGCGACATCGTTAATGGCGCGTTAAAGCCATGCTTTGGCGAGGGAAAATGACAAGGGTTTCACAAATGAAAATCGGGCCGCGCTGATGGCGCGGCCCGATGCAGATGACTGGAGTTCAGGAGGCGATCAGCCGCGGAAGAGCGACAGGATCGACTGCGAATTCCCGTTGGCGATCGACAGCGCCTGGATGCCGAGCTGCTGCTGGACCTGGAGGGCCTGCAGGCGGGTCGATTCCTTGTTCATGTCGGCATCGACCAGCGAGCCGACGCCCTTGTCGATCGAGTCCGAGAGGTTCGACAGGAAGCTCTTCTGGGTGTCGATGCGCGACTTGGCGGCACCGAGCGATGCGGCACCGGTGGACAGCTTGCCAAGCGCCGTTTCAACGCTGCCGAGCGCGGTGTCGATGGCAGTGTCGGCGACAGCGGCAGAGCTCGGATCGAAGAAGGTCGTGGCGAGAAGGCCGCCGACGATGCCGCCCGTGCCGGCGACGTCGAGGACCTGCGTGTCCGCAGCCTTGACGTCGATGGTGTCGATGGTGACGGTCGCGCCGGTGCGGTTGTAGGAAGCGACGATCTTAAGGTCGGACGCGGCGAGGCCGTCGTTCTGCAGCAGGTTCGAGCCGGCGAAGTTGGCGTTGGTGACCGACGACTTGATCTGCGCCTGGATGGCGTTGATTTCGGTCGCGATCTTCTGCTGGTCTTCCTGGCTGGCGCCGCGGGCGGTGACCAGCTTGGACTTGATCAGGTCGACCTGGTCCTTGACGTCGTTAATGGCGGTGTAGGCGGTGTCGACCTTGCCGGCGCCGAGACCGAGCGAGTCCTGTACGGCCGAGAGCGCCTTGTTGTCCGACTTCATCGAGGTGGCGATCGACCAGTAGGCGGCGTTGTCGGAGGCGGTGGCGACGCGGTAACCAGTCGAAATACGCGACTGGGTGGTCTCGAGCTGCTTGTTGGTGTTGTTCAAGCTCTGCAGCGCGGTCAGCGCCGAGGAATTGGTCATGATACTGGACATGGCTACTCGTACCTTGATTTTACACGTGTTTTTTTGACATACCGGCTTTTCCGGTATGACGGTGCGGCATCATGCCAATGATCGTTGATTGAGATCACCCGCCATCTGGGGGGACTATGCTGGCAAGTCCCTACCAAAGGCCTAAACGCGACGGTTAACCGAAAATATATTGCAGGAAATCTGGGCGCGGCGGCGCGGCGCCAGTCAGGCAAGGCTGGCGATCAATATCGACAAGTCAGGTGAAGGATCGCACCAGGCTGCCGACAAGCAGGTTCCAGCCGTCGATCAGCACGAAGAACAGGATCTTGAACGGCAGCGACACCACGGTCGGCGGCAGCATCATCATGCCCATCGCCATGGTGATGGTGGCGACAATCAGATCGATGACCAGGAACGGCAGCACGATCAGGAAGCCGATCTCGAAACCGCGCCGGATTTCGGAGATCATGAAGGCGGGCACCAGGATGCGCAGGTCGACGGTGTCGCGCGAGACGGTCTGGCCGCGTTCGCGGGCAAGGTCGGCGAAGAGGTCGAAATCCTTGTCGCGCACATTGTGCAGCATGAAGGTGCGGAACGGGTCCGAGATCTTCTCGAACGCTTCCGCCTGCGTGATCTGGTTGTCCATCAGCGGCTTGACGCCGGTGTTCCAGGCCTGATCGAAAGTCGGCGCCATGACGTAGAAAGTCATGAACAGCGACAGCGAGATCAGGATCAGGTTGGCCGGCGTCGACTGCAGGCCGATGCCGGCGCGCAGGATCGAGAAGGCGATGACGAAGCGGGTGAAGCTCGTCACCATGATCAAAAGCCCCGGCGCCACCGACAGCACGGTGAGCAGGCCGAACATCTGGATCAGGTAGCCGACGGTCGTGCCGTCGGCCTTGCCGATGGCACCGAGATCCAGCTGCTGGGCCGCGGCGACGGAGGTGGCAAGGACCAGGAGCGTGGCGGCGAGAAGGTATTTTCTCATTCGAGCAGCAATGTCCTGATCAGAATCTGTTTGGCATGGCCGCCGCTGCGGATGGCGGCACGCTCCTCGAGATCGGCCTTCAGATGCTGGTAACCGCTGGCGCCTTCGATCTGATGCATCTTCAGCGTGCGCACCAGCGCCAACAGATCCTGGTGGATCTGCTCGGTCATCTCCGGCGGCTGCGGCGCGTCGTAAAACACCGACGCCTCCAGCCTTATCCAGACCTCTGCGGGAGACGCCAGATTGGTGGTGATCGGTGCAAGCTGGACAAGCGTCGGTCCGACGGCTTCCTTGCCGGACTCGGCCGGCCTCTCGGTATTGCCTTCGTTTTCCGGAGCCACCGGCACCGAGGCCGGAGCATCGGTGCCCTTCAGATAGCCGCCGGACAGCCAGCCCATGCCGATCGCGGCGGCCGTCACCGCCACGAGCATGGCCAATTGGATGACCAGGGAAGGTCCCTTCTTCTGCCCGACTTGCTCGACATTGGCCATGGCGTAATTTCCCGAGCCTGCCCGTTTTAGAAGGGAAGAACCTGATCGAGGACCTGCTGGCCATAGGCCGGCTGCTGGATCTCACTGACTCGGCCGCGGCCGCCATAGGAGATGCGCGCTTCGGCGATGCGTTCGTAGGAGATGGTGTTCTCCGCGCCGATATCGGACGGACGCACCATGCCGGCAATGGTGAGCACCCTGAGCTCGTAGTTGACGCGTACCTCCTGCGAACCCCTGATCATCAGGTTGCCATTGGGCAAGACCTCAGTGACGACGGCGGCGACGTTGAGCTCCAGGGTCTCCGAGCGCTTGATTTCGCCGTCGGCGTTGGTTTCGGTGCTGGAGCTCAGGCCGGCGTCGCCCTTACCGCTCGTGCTGTTGCCCTCCCATCCCAGAGTGACATCATAGCCGAGCTTGCGCGCGGCGGTGCGGCTCCTGTCGTTCTGGTTCTTGAAGTTGGCCTTGTCGTTTAGCTTGATGTTGACGGTGAGGATATCGCCTTCGCGCAGCGCCCTTGGGTCGGTGAACAAGCGGCTCTGGCGATCGTCCCACAGCGAGAATTTCTTGACTGGCGCCGCCGGTGGCTCGGGATAGCTGTAAGGCGCGGCCGCGCCATTGCCGATGCCGGAGCCGACCGGCGACAGCGCCGGTTCCCTGCCGACCTCCTTGAGATCGGTACCGCAGCCGGACAAGGCCGCGACTCCGACGAGGATGAGCATTTTGCGGATCATGACGGATCTGTCCTTCGCGCCGCGCTGGCCATGATGCCGGTAAGCGCGGCGGCCGCCTTCTGGTCCATTTCGTTGAGGATGACGCCGGCCTTGCGCGAATCCAGCTTCATCAGGATGGCGGCGGCCAGTTCGACATTGACCATCGCCAGGCGTTCGGCCGCGGCGTCCGGCTTCATGCCGGCATAGATCTTGACAACGCTGTCCTCGGCGCGCGCGAGGAACACCTCGCGGCGCTTCAGCCATTGCTCGTATTCGGCCCGCTTGTCCTCCAGCGCTTTCATGCGCTGGTCGATGCCGGCCTGGAGCTCCTTCAGCTCCTGCGCCTGCAGGGCGTAGCGGCGATCGCGGGCGGCGTCGGCGATGTTGGAGCAGAAGCGCTGTATCTCGCTTTCGTCCGGCGCCTTCTCCAGGGTCATCTGCTGGGTTGCAGCCGGCGCCTGCCCGCCGGGCAGCACCTGGCGCACGGCCTCTTCGGCGCGGGCTGCGCCGGCAGAAAGAAGCATGACGGCGAGGGCCGGGGCAATCAACGCCGGCCTGGCGTTGCGGTTCGGTTGGCGGGGAGCGATCATCGGCATGGCCTATTGGAGGACCAGATCGGCTTGCAGGGCGCCGGCCGATTTGATGCCTTGCAGGATGGCAATGATGCCGTCCGGCTTGACGCCAAGACGGTTGAGGCCAGAAACCAGCGTTTCGAGGTTCGGCCCGTCGAGCACTGCGACCCGCGCGTCGGGCCGCGTGGCCTCGATGGCGGTGAAGGGCTCTACAGCGGTCACGCCCTTGGAAAAGGGCTCGGGCTGGACGACTTTCGGCGCCTCGGTGATGCGCACCGTGAGCGTGCCGTGGCTGATGGCCACGCGCGAGATCTTGACGTTGTTGCCGATGACGATGGTGCCGGTGCGCTCGTCGATGACGACGCGGGCCGGCGTGTCCGATTCCACGACCAGATTCTCGATCTCGGCATAAAAGCGTGCCGCCGAGACGTTCTTCGGCCGCCTGATCTGGACGGTGCGGGCATCGCGCTCGGCCGCGACGCGCATGCCGAAACGCTGCGCGGTGTAATCG
>NZ_RZOI01000337.1:0-6344 GCF_004022645.1 Mesorhizobium sp. M4A.F.Ca.ET.020.02.1.1
ACAATGCCTCAGTCGGATGATGGTTCCATGACCGGCAAAATATTTTTCAGTTGGCGGCGGACCGCCTTGCCGCCAGCCAGTCGCGCCCGGCATGGGCGAACACCGCGCAAAGCACGATCGCGCCGCCGATGATACTGGCTACCGGTGGGATCTCGCCCAGGAACAGGAAGGCGAACAGGATCGCGAACGGCACTTCGGCGGAGCCGAGCAGGCCGGATTCGGGTGCCGGGATCAGCCGCGAACCCTCCGTCCAGAGAATCGAGGCCAGCGCGAAGGATCCGCCGAAGGCGGCAAGCAGTAGCGCATCCCGTGCAGAAACCGCCAGCGGATCGGTGACGAACCAGCCGAAAACGAACAGAAGGAAGGCCGAGACCGCGCCCGCCCACACCACCGGCGTGTCGCGGAAGGCGCGCACCATGATCATGTAGAGTGCGCTGCCGGTGGTCATCAGCAGCGCCAGCCCATCACCGAAAAGATGACCGGTGCCGAAGCCCGCCCACACCATGACGCCGACGCCGCAGAGCGACACCGCGGCGGCGAGCATCGTCTGCAGCCGGACCTTTTCGCGCACCAGCAGGAAGGCGAATAACGCGGCGATGAAGGGCGAGGTCGCGTAGATGACCGCGACATTGGCGACATAGGTGAACTTGAAGGCCGCGATGAAGGCGATGCTGGCCGCGGCGCCCTCGATGGCCAGCAGCCAGCCGCGCCAGCCGAGCCGCAGGCTTTCGCGCCCGCCGGAGCGCCTGCGCCGCCACAGCACATAGAGCGCGATCAGAATCGAGCCGACGAAACCGCGCCAGCAGGTGATGGTCAGCGGATCGGCATGGATCGATTTTGTCAGCACGCCGGTGAGGCCGAATACGACGGCGGAGGCCGACACCAGAGCGATGCCCACGGTGCGTTGGGCGGCGGCCTTGGCCGCGCCATCGGGCAATGTGTCAGTCATGTCGAGGGAATCGGTCATGCCCCAGTCTACGCCCCCCTGCTGACATGGTTCCGTCAGTTGTTGTCCTAAAGCCGTTTGCGGAAATGCTCAGCCGCCGCCCGCCGGTCGCCGCGCGGGCGGCGAGGATCGTGATCGACCGGAAGAACATGATCTGCCAAACGCTGACGCCGGCGACCAGCAGCTTGATCGCGGCGTCCTGCGCCGAAAACAGGAAATAGGCGCCGCCCGTCAAGAGGATGGCGGCCAGCACCCTTTCGCGGCTTTCGAGAATGGCGACATCGGCCATGCGGCACCGGCCTGCGGACGTTGCTTGCTTGGAACTGAGCGCTTGCTTGGAACTGAGCCAACCCCTGGCCCAACAGGACCAGCCTATACGGGCGATGGCCAGCGCGGCGCTACGCCAGCTCCGGCCTTGCGTTGGGGCACAGGCTGGCGGCCGCAGCTCGCATGGACAAATGCCACCTGCCGGGGCCGCGCAAGCCCATGTCCGGCGCCTTGCAATGCTGGACGGCCACAGCCCAATCAGGTAATTTTGAGGCTTGCGGATTGATCGGCGTGGCTCGCTCGGGCAGCGGACTAAGGAGAGGGGGCGCCAATGCGTGCGCTGCATAAGTCCGGGAATTCCGATGACTGATGTGATCGATCGACTGGTGAGGGCGATGAACGCGCACCAGCTCGACGCTGTCACCGCACTCATCCACGAGAACTACCGCAGCGTACAGCCGGCCCATCCGGGCAGAGCCTTTGTCGGGCGCGACCAGATGCGCGCCAACTGGGAGGCCATGTTCGCGGGCATCCCTGACTTCCACGCGACGGTCACGCGCTCGGTCCAGGACGGTGACACGACCTGGACGGAATGGCATTGGTCCGGCACTCGCCGCGACGGGCAGCCCTTGCGCGGGGTCACGCTGTTCGAGATCGTCGACGGTCGGATTGCGGCCGGGCGACTGTATCTGGAGGACGTCGAGCGGCAGGTTGTCGGCATCGAAGACGCGGTCGAAGCCCTCTCCGGGCGCCGTCCGCCAGCTGCTGGCACCGGTTCGTGACCTCACGACCGCCCTGAAGGGCACGCTCCGCCGCTAAACCGGCCTGTCGCGATGATGCCTCGCGCTCCGCCGATCAGGACACGACCCTATTGCGTTGCCTGGTAGAGCTCCGCCGCCGCCTCCTTCAGCGCGCGCCTGCCGTCCGGCCTGAAATACATCATGTGCCCGCCCTCCACGACATCGACGCGGATGGGCCTGGCATCGGCGAGCGGTGGGACCTGGTTCACCAGGTAGCGTGAGGCGAGATAGGGCGTGACGAGGTCGGTGTAGCCGTTGACGATGACGACGCCGAGGGCTGGGTTCAGCGAACGGGCCCGCTGCAGATCGTCCATCACGCCGGCATAACCTTGCCGCGAGGTGCCGTAGTCCCAATTGTGGGTGACGTCGCCGTTGAGCAGGCGGTAGCTGATATCGGTGTGGAAATTGAGCTCGTCGCTGATATAGCCGACAAAGGCCGAGGTGAGCGCCGGCACGCTGCGGTCGAGCACCGGATCGGGACCGGCGATGCGGGCGCTCTCGGGCGCGATGTCGGCGGTGCCGATTGTAGCGTCATAGGGGCTCAGCACCTTGCGTTTGGCGCGGGCGAATTCCCTTGCGAACAGCGATGTCGGGATGCGGGCGAAATTCCGCTTAACGAGGTCGAGCGGCAGGCCGGTGATGTCGGACACGCGCTGGCTCGCCAGCCGTCCGCCTTGCTCCAGCCCGCCGGCCAAGGCGGTCAGGTAGTCGCCCATGGCATAATGTTCGACCTCGGCGAGCTTTTCCCGCAACGCATCGCCGCTGACGCCTTCGCTGCGCAGGCGCACCGCCGCCAGCGATGGCAGTTCCAGCGCCCAGTGCAGCGGCTCGAATTCGTCTGGCTGCACCAGCATGAATTCCAGCGCCGGCGAGATCAGCACGATGCCGCTGGGGCTGATGCCGACATCTTCCTGCAGCGTCCTCGCCAGCAGAGCCGCGCGGAAGCCGCCATAGCTTTCGCCGGCGAGGAAGAGCGGCGAAGCAGTGCGGCCGTTCTGCGCCAGATAGAGCCGGATGAAGGCGCCGATCGAACTGGCATCCTGATTGACGCCCCAGAAATCGTGCGTGTCCTGGCCGGGCGCCTCGCGGCTGTAGCCGGTGCCGACCGGATCGACGAAGACGAGGTCGCTCATGTCGAGCCAGCTGTCCGGATTGTCGATCAGTTTTTGCGGCGAGGGCAGGAATTCCCCGTCGGCTCCGGTGGCGATGATGCGCGGGCCGAGCGCGCCGAGATGCAGATAGGCGGAGGCCGCGCCGGGGCCGCCATTGAAGACGAAGGTGATCGGGCGGTGGGGTTCCTTCGCCGCATTCGCTGGCGGCGGCAGCGTATAGGCGACGTAGAAAATCTCGGCCGTGACATCGCCCCTGCCGGAAAGCAGCGACAGCGTGCCGGCCTTGGCCTGATAGTCGAGCTTGCGTCCGGCGATGGTGATCGAATGGTTCGTCGTCTGCGGCTGCGGCAAGAGCGACAGCACGCCGCCCGCTGGCGCCGGCGGCTCGGTGGTCCCGGCAAGGACCGGCTGGGCGAAGGCGGCAAGAGCCAGCAGGGGGACGAGTTTCAGCTTGAACCGCATAATGCCTCCGCGGGAACGACTTCCGCATAGGTATGGTCGAGAGGGTCGAAGTCAAAGGGGCGTCTCAAGACTTGGGTTCCTCGCCCTCGCCAAGGGCGGCGGAGAGGTGGCCGCGAAGCGGACGGAGAGGGGGCTTCGTAGGGCGCTCCCCTTTCCGTCTCGGCTTCGCCGAGCCACCTCCCCCCATTTCAGGGGGTGAGGAACCCAAGCCGGAATAATGTGCTATCAACCACCAAAGTATCGAAAGGAGCGCAAATGGACGCCACCGCACTCAAGGCCATGCAGGCGCCTCTGAAGGAAGCCTATCGCGAGGACGCCTCGAGCGCTCTGATCACGCTTCGCGCCAGGGGCTCGATCGACGACCAGTCGATCGCTTGCAAGGTGGAGACGGGCAGGGCGCTGGCCATCGCCGGGCTGCACCCCGCGACCGGCGGGACCGGGCTCGAGCTCTGCTCGGGCGACATGCTGCTCGAGGCGCTGGTGGCCTGCGCCGGCGTGACGCTGAAGGCGGTGGCGACGGCTCTGGAGTTCAAGCTCGGCGCTGCCACGGTGCAGGCGGAGGGCGATCTCGATTTTCGCGGCACGCTGGGGGTTGCCAGGGAGGCGCCGGTCGGCTTCCGCGCCATCCGGCTCAGTTTCGACCTCGACACCGACGAGCCGCAGGAACGCATCGATTCGCTGCTCAAGCTCACCGAACGCTATTGCGTGGTGTTCCAGACCATCAGCAACAAGCCTGAGCTGACAGTCAGCGTGAAACGCTGAAGCTACTGCGCCGAGGGCTCTTCGGCATCCCCTTCGTCGGTGAAGGGCGAGGCGCTCGGCACGCACTGCACCGCCCAGCCCTGGGGGGTCGGCTGCTTCTGGTATTCGGTGATGGCGTTGGTGCATTGTTCGCGGGTGTCGAAGGTGCTGGGCAGGACCACCATGCCGCCCTGCGGGCCGGCGATCACCAGATACCAGACCAATGCTACGCTGGGAGCAGCCATGGGAATTCCTCACTGTGCTGGTGTGGGAGAGTCGGCCGATCCTAGCAACTCCGGGCGAGCGGTGAAAGCTCGCCCGGCGCGCGGTGCTTGCGCGCGACATCACAGCCGCGTGATGTCAATCCCGCTCTTCAGGCGTCATTCGACGGCGAAGCAATAGAACAGGCCGTCGCCGCCAGTGCCCTGCAGCGCCTCCTGGCTGCAGCCGCCACGCGAGGTATGCGAGGAATTCCACGACTTGGCCGCTGCCGAATCGTCGAGCCCGGTGCGGTCGTGGTGGCCCATCATGGCTGCGCCGTCGGCGCCGCTCATCGTCCAGTCGCCGCAGGTCTGGTCGGCGATCTTGGTGCCGTCGGGCTTCGAGCCGGTCAGCACGTCATGCCGGTTCGGCTTGTCGCCGCGGCCGTTGACCACCTCGCCCTTCTCGTTGAGCGCCGTCTGCTTGGAGATGGCGTTGGCGTCGCCGTGCAGCGAGGCGACATCGTCGGCGATCTTCTCACCCTTGGCGTTGAACCAGGGGCCCTTGCCGATGCGGTCGCGCGCATCCTCGGCACCGGTCGACAGATAGGCATGCCAGGTCTTGCCCTTGACGCCGGCGGCTTCGGCCAGAGAGGCGCAATGGGCGTCGGCGCCCTTCAGCCCGCCGAGATCGGCGCCCTTGCCGGAACCGACACTGGTGACGAAGAAGCTCATCTTCGCGTCTTGCGAAAGGGCGGCGCCCGCCGTGACGGCAAGGGCGGCGGCAGTCGCGGTGGCGGCAACAAGAATGAGTTTGCGCATGGCGGTCCTCCGGTTTCGAATGTTCTACATTCGAAGAACGTAGCCGGAGGCGCATTTAATCCCTGACGCCGGTCCCCCAAAAATGCAGCGGTTTGGGAAACGACAAGCAGATAAGCGCCGAAGCTCTATTCCGGTTGCCGGTAGGCGACGAAGCGGTCGTGCTTGGCCTGGAAGATCAGTCCGGTTTCCTTCAGCTCCGGACTTGCCAGCGGCAGGATGCGCCTGGCGATCTCGGACGGATGCGGCAGCGTCTCCGGATCCTCGCCGGGGACGGCCTGCGCGCGCATGGCGGTGCGGGTGGCGCCGGGGTCGGCGGCGTTGACCCGCAGCGGCAGGCTCTGCGTCTCGTGCGCCCAGGAGCGCATCATCGTCTCGACCGCCGCCTTGGAAGCTGCGTAGGGCGCCCAGAAGGCGCGCGCCGAATGCGCCGCGTTGGAGGACATGATGATGGCGCGGCCGGCATCGGAGAGGCGGAGCAGCGGATCGACCGAGCGGATCAGCCGCCAGGTCGAGGTGACGTTGATCGTAATCACCTTTTCGAAGGTCTTGGCCTCGACATGGCCGATCGGCGAGATGACACCGAGCACGGCGGCATTGGCCACCAGTATGTCGAGTTTGCCCCAGCGCTCGTGGATGGCGCCGCCGAGCCGGTCGATGCCGGCCATGTCGGCAAGGTCGAGCGGCACCAGCGTGGCCTCGCCCTTGCCGGTCCTGTCATGCTCGGCCTTGATCTGGTCGTCGAGCTCCTCGAGCCCGCCGACGGTGCGGGCCACCGCGATCACATGCGCGCCGGCGGCGGCCAATTCCTTGGCCATGAAATAGCCGATGCCGCGCGAGGCGCCGGTGACGACCGCCAGGCGGCCGGAGAGGTCGAGGGTCATGCGAGAGCTTCCGTGAGGTGATCCGGCCTATGCGCCGCTCGTCGCCAGCAGCGACAGAGTGCGCACATTGTCGTGGCCTTCGAAGTCGAGCAGGCGGGTCGGGTATTGGCCGG
>NZ_RZOI01000338.1:0-6333 GCF_004022645.1 Mesorhizobium sp. M4A.F.Ca.ET.020.02.1.1
CTCGGCGAGCCTGCGCACGACGGCCAGCACTTCGCCGACCAGCTCCGGATCGAGCGCCGAGGTGATCTCGTCGAGAAGCAGGATCTTCGGATCCATCGCCACGGCGCGCGCAATGCCAACGCGCTGCTGCTGGCCGCCGGACAGTTCGGCCGGCAGGCTGTCGGCCTTGTGGGCGAGACCGACGCGGCCGAGCCAGTGCTCGGCAATGGTGCGCGCCTCGGCTTCGCTCTTCTTCCGCACTTTGGTGAGGCCGAGCATGATGTTGCCGGCCGCCGTCAGATGCGGGAACAGGTTGAAGCTCTGGAACACCATGCCGGTCTCGGCGCGCATGGCGGCGAGATCGCGCTCGCCGCGGCGCTGGCGCGTTCCAGTTTCGCGGTAGCCAACCTCTCTGCCGTCAATACGGATCGAGCCGCTGTCGTAGCTTTCGAGGAAGTTGACGCAGCGCAGCAGAGTGGTCTTGCCGCTGCCGGAGGGCCCGACGATGGTCACCACTTCGCCGCGCGCGACCTCGAGGCTGACGGAGCGGAGCACTTCGACGGGACCGAAGGCCTTGGAGACATCGCGGACTTCGAGCAGCGCGGGACTGGCGTTCGAGGCGTCGGACATCATGCTATTCCCTAATGAAGGAGAAGCGCCGTTCCAGCCGCCGGCTGGCGAGCGAAAGGGCGTAGTTGACCGCGAAGTAGACCAGCGCGCCGAGGATATAGAGCGGCATCGCTTCATAGGTGCGGCCGATGACCTGGTTGATCGCCTGCATCAGGTCGGTGATGCCGAGCAGCGAGACCAGCGCGCTGCCCTTGACCGCGTCGGTGACGCCATTGATCCAGGGCGGCAGGAAGCGCCTGAAGGCCTGCGGAAAGATGACGTAGGTCAGCTGCTGGCGGAAGGTCAGCCCGATCGCCATCGCCGCTTCGGACTGGCCCTTGGGGATTGAGGCGACGGCGCCGCGCAGATATTCGACGACCTGCGCCGTCTTGAACAGCGTGAGCGCCAGCACCGCGGCCCAGAAGGACTGCAGGTGAAGCCCGATCGCGGGCAGGCCGTAATAGACAAAGAACATCAACACCAAAATCGGGATGCCGCGGATGGTGTCGCTGAAGATGCGCACCGCCCAGCGCAGCGGGGCGGGGCCATAGACCAGGCCGACGCCGAGCGCGACACCGGCGATAAGCGAAAGCACCACGACCAGCAGCGACACCCACAGGGTGATGGCGAAGCCCTGGGCGAGGAACGGCACGGCGTAGAGGATCTGGCTCAGCATGTCAGCGTGCCGCCCTGAACCGGCGCTCGACGAGCCTGAGCGCGAAAAGCAGCGCATAGCCGGTCACCAGATACATGGCCGTGGTGACCAGGTAGACCTCGACGATGCGGAAGGTGTTGAAGTTGATCCACTGGGCGCCGTAGGTGAGCTCGGGCACCGAGATGACCGAGGCGATCGAGGTGTCCTTGAACAGCGAGATGAAGGTGTTGGAGAGCGCCGGCAGCGTGATGCGCAGCATCGTCGGCAGACGCACATGCAGCAGCCGCTGCCATGGGGTCAGGCCGATCGCCTTGCCGGCATCGAGTTGGCCGCGCGGCACGGCCTCGAGGCCGGAACGGAAGACTTCGACCAGGTAGGCGCCGCTATAGACCGACAGTGTCAGGACAAACGAGGTCGGCGCGCTGTAGGCGATATCGATCACAGTCGGCAGACCGTAGAAGACCAGATAGACCAGCAGGATCAGCGGCACGTTGCGGATGAACTCGACATAGGCGGCGATGATCGCCCGCACCGTGCGTCCGGCCGAAACGTACCAGACCGCCAGCACCAGCCCGATGACGATGCCGATGGCGATCGAGATGACGGCAAGCTCGAGACTGAGCAGCAGCCCGCCCCACAGCTTGTCGAAATGGCGCCAGATCAGGTTGAAATTGAGCGCGTAGCCCATATGCGTTGGCCTCAAAATATCCGGCGCGGCGCGAAGAGGCCGCGCCGCGCTGGGAGGGGATGGAAGGGTGCCGGAAACACCCTTTCCCCGAACGGCATCAGATGACCGGGAAGCCCGGATGACGCGCCGGCGGCTCCAGCCCGAAATAGTCCTTGAAGGCGGCGTCGTAGAGCGCCGTTTCGTGGCCGAACATGGCGATGGTGAAGGTCTGGTTGACAAAGGTCAGCCAGTCGAGATCGCCCTGCCGAAGCGCGGCGCCGTAGAGCATCGAGTACCAGCTCTTGCCGGCGTCGAAGTATTTGTCGGGATTGCGCGAGGCGAGCCAGCGCACAGTCGAGAGATCGACGGCGGCGGCGTCGACGCGCTTGGATTCCAGCGCCTGCAGCACGTTGGCCTGAGTGTCGATCTGCATCACCTGAGCCTGCGGCAGGGCGAAACGGACCGAGGTTTCGGCATCGACGTTCTGCAGGATCGAGACGCGGGTCGCCGAACCGGCGGCAAGCAATTTGTCGAAGGTCTTGTTTTCGGCTCCCGGCAAGGTCAGCAGGGCGACGCCTTCGACATAGTAGGGCCGCGAGAAGTTGATCAACTGCGAACGCTGGGCCGTCATGGTCATGAACTGGATGGTGATGTCCACCTTGTTGGTGGTAACGTTCGGAATGCGCTGCGCCGGGTCCTGCATGACGAACTCGACCTTGGTCGGATCGTCGAACAGGCCCTTGGCCAGGATCCGGCCCATGGTGATGTCCATGCCGACAAGCTCGCCGGCATCGTTCTCGAAATGCCAGGGCGCGTTGGTGCTGCCGGTGCCGACGATCAGCTTGCCGCGATCGAGCACCGTACGCAGCAAGCTGTCCGGCGCTGCCTGCGCGGCCGCCTTTTTCGCATCGACCGTCGCCGCCACGCTCATCACGCCGGCCGTTGCCAGTCCAGCCATTCCCAGTTTCAGAAATTCACGCCTTTTGGATGTGTCGTTCACGGCGACCTCCTTTCGTGTGTTCCCCTTTGCAGATACACGTGCATTCGATTTGATTGTCTCTTACAAAAGACACGTGTATCTTGTACAAGACAGATACTAGCACCGGAAATCAGCAATGCAAGATGGCAATGACGTCATGGATCGGCAGAGTCCGAACGAGGACAAGGTCTCACGCGAGAAAGGCCTCAACCGGGTGCTGGAGATCCTGGAGTACCTGCACACGACACAGCGCGCGATCGGCATCGGCGATCTCGCCAAGGGCGTGAACGCGCCGCGTTCGACCACCTATACGCTGGTGCGCTCGCTGGTCGACGCGGGGCTCCTGGAAATGGCCGGTGACGGCAACCGCGTCTATTTCGGCAAGAAGCTCTATCTCTATGGAATGGACTATGTGCGCGGCAACGACCTGCTGCGGAGGGGCCGCCAGGAGGTCGACAACCTGTCACAGGAGACGGGCGAGACATCCGAATTGTGCATGCTGCAGAGCGGCCGCTACACGATCATCCATTCCAGTCCCGGCACGAGGCCGTTCCGCATCAGCTCGGCCACCGGCCTGCAGATACCGCTCCCCTGGACCGCTTCCGGCAGGCTGCTGCTTGCGGGCTTCGAACGGGGCCGGATCGAAGCCATGATTACCGAGGGCGACCTCATTCTGCCGGACGGCCGCAAGCTCGAACTCGACGATTTCATCGACGACATCGGCAAGGCACGGGCCACGGGCTATTGCGTGACCTCAGGGCTCGTCGACGCCTACACCAAATGCCTGGCCGCGCCGGTTTTTTCGGCGCCGGGCAAGGTCGAGGCAACGATGTGCCTGGTCGTTCCGATAGACACATCCGAGGAGCGGACAGGCGAACTCATCGCCCTTCTGCGTGAGCGCGCGGCACGGCTGTCGATCGCGGCGTGAGCCGATCGGGCCGCGAGGCCCGGCCATCGGTCAGGCGATGATGTCGGGGATGATGCGATCTTCCAGCGCCATCAGCCGGTCCTTGAGGAAGAGTTTCTTCTTCTTCATGCGCTGAATCTGCAGGGGGTCGCAGCCGGTTGCGATCATCGCATTGATGGCGGCGTCGAAATCGGCGTGTTCCTGCTTCAGGCGGGAAAATTCGAGCCGGATCTCGGCCTGTTCCTGTTCGGACATTCTCTACCGTCTGCACGTCTGCGGCGCCCAAGAGATGGGCCTGATTGGGCGGGGCCGGTGGGGTTTTGCAACCGGCGCGCCGCTCATATCACATTTCACATTGTCGTGGAATGCTACCACAGGGTATTCGACATCGGGATTGGTTGGTGGCAAAGTGTCATCGTGCTGTCACAGATGCGGACTGGCGGTGGGCGCATTTTGGCGGCTGCAATCGAGGAAACCATGAAAGGGAGAACCAATCATGTCTCTTGCATCCCATCTTGATGAGTTGCAGCGGAAACACGGTGACATCGAACGCGAGCTCACCGATGCGATGAACCATCCATCGGTCGACGACCTCGAAATCGTGAATCTCAAGCGGCGCAAGCTGGCAATCAAGGACGAGATTGAAAAGCTGAAGGCGAAACCGACGACGCACTGACGCTCCTCTAACAAAAGCCGCGCCGCCTTCGGCGCGCGATCATCTTTCCGGTGGCAGTCCTGTCACCGGAGATGTTCTGTTTTTTGTCCCGACAGACGATCCGGTCGCTTCAGGCATGCGAATTGCGTGCATCGGGCGCCGTCTAGACTGCTCCCGCCATTCATCTCGACATGTGAATTGGCTCAGCAGTCGGCCACGGCGGTGCGCAACGGTCGCATCGCCGCCGCGCCGATTGCGGCTTTTCGCCCACCCATTGCCATTGACAAGCCATCTTTGCTCCTCCACCTCATGCCCGGACCCTTGAGCACGCTATGCTCTGAGCAAAAGGTGCCGGCATGACCGGATATTTTTCTTCCCCCTTCCCGCGCCGCGCATCGGTCGGCGTCGACGTTGGCGGCGTGATCGTCGGCGGCGGCGCGCCTGTCGTCGTGCAGTCGATGACCAACACCGACACTGCCGATGTCGATCAGACGGTCGCCCAGGTCGCGGCGCTGCACCGCGCCGGCTCCGAGATCGTGCGTATCACCGTCGACCGTGACGAAAGCGCCGCCGCCGTACCCGCCATCCGCGACCGGTTGGCGCGGCTCGGCATCAATGTGCCGCTGGTCGGCGATTTCCACTATATCGGCCACAAGCTGCTTGCTGACCATCCGGCCTGCGCCGAGGCGCTGGCGAAATACCGCATCAATCCCGGCAATGTCGGCTTCAAGGACAAGAAGGACCGGCAGTTCGCCGCGATCGTCGAGATGGCGATCAAATACGACAAGCCGGTGCGCATCGGCGTCAACTGGGGCTCGCTCGACCAGGAACTGCTGACGCGGCTGATGGACGAGAACCAGGCGCAAGGCTTTCCGCTCACCGCGCAGGAGGTCACCCGCGAGGCGATCGTGCAGTCGGCGATCCTGTCGGCAGAGATGGCCGAAGAGATTGGCCTTGGCCGCGACAAGATCATCCTGTCGGCCAAGGTGAGCGGCGTACAGGACCTGATCGCCGTCTACACCGAGCTCGCCACCCGCTCCAACCATGCGCTGCATCTCGGCCTCACCGAGGCCGGCATGGGCACGAAGGGCATCGTCGCCTCGTCCGCTGCCATGGGCATCCTGCTGCAGCAAGGCATCGGCGACACGATCCGCATCTCGCTGACGCCGGAGCCGAACGGCGACCGCACGCGCGAGGTGCAGGTGTCGCAGGAACTGCTGCAGACGATGGGCTTCCGCCAGTTCGTGCCGATCGTCGCGGCTTGCCCCGGCTGCGGCCGCACCACCTCGACGGTATTCCAGGAACTCGCCCAGAACATCCAGGCCGATCTCCGCAAGAACATGCCGGTGTGGCGCGAGAAGTATCCAGGGGTCGAGAACCTCAAGGTCGCGGTGATGGGCTGCATCGTCAACGGTCCCGGCGAATCCAAGCATGCCGATATCGGCATATCGCTGCCCGGCACCGGCGAGACGCCGACGGCGCCGGTGTTCGTCGACGGCAAAAAGGCGGCGACCCTGCGCGGTCCTTCGATCGCCCAGGATTTCGAGAAGATGGTCGCCGACTATATCGAGCAGCGCTACGGACGCGGCAAAGCCGCTGCGGAGTAGACCTGATGCGGCGTTTCCTGAGGGCGACGCTGATCCTGTTTTGCGTGGCGGGCTGGGCTGCAACAGCACAAGCCGATCCGCCGCCGTCCGCCAAGCAGCGGCTCATCGGCAAGGTCTGCAATCTGATCGAGGCGCACGCCGTCGGCAACGGCCTGCCTAAGGATTTCTTCGCCCGGCTGATCTGGAAGGAGAGCCGGTTCGATCCCAATGCGGTGAGCCCCGTTGGCGCCGAAGGCATTGCCCAGTTCATGCCGGGTACGGCAAAGATGCGGGGA
>NZ_RZOI01000339.1:0-6330 GCF_004022645.1 Mesorhizobium sp. M4A.F.Ca.ET.020.02.1.1
CGCTTGCCCGGCGCGGGTGGGGCGTGGCGATCGTGGAAAAGAACATGTTTCCGCGCCGGGCAAGCGCCAGCGCAATCGACGTTCCCGCGGGGCCGGCGCCGATAACGATCGCGTCGTGGGTGGACGGCCGCCTCATGGCGCGTCCACGGCCGGCATCGAGCTCGCGCCGACGAAGACATGCGAGAAGGCTCCGGCGCGCCGTTCCTCGAGCGGTCTGCCGCCAGCAGCGCTCCAGAGGCTGGAAAGCTCGCGGCCGCGGAAGCCGGCGCGCACACTCTGAGGGGCGTCATGCCTGGTGACATCATTGGCGCCGATCGCCCATAGAAGCCGCGCCGCGGCCAGCGCCCAATTCGCCCGCAGCGGTTCTGTCGCCAGGATGAGCGGAGCCTTGCGCCGCAAAAGCAAAAACAGGCGCAGCAGTCCGGCGTCGTCGAAATGATGCAAGAACAGGTTGACCGTGATCGCGTCGAAGGGCCTGCCGTCCGTCTTCTGCGCCCAGTCGACGACGTCGGCAGTGACGGTTTCGAGCTTCCATCCCAGCCTGGCGAAATCGGCGGCGAGCGCTGGCGTGACGAGACCGACGCGATCGAGCATCGTCAGTTCCACCCCGGGCCAATCGGTGGCCAAGCGGCGGGCCACCTTGAGCATGAAAGTGCCGTCGCCCGCGCCGATCTCCAGAATGCGCTCGGGCGGCTTCGGCAAGAATTTCCGCAGCAGCATGGCCATGATCGGCGCCTGGAACATCAGCGCGTTGATGCGGGCGAGATCGCGGCGCGAGCGCAGCGCCCGCGCATCGTCGGCGGCGAGCCCATCCAGGATTTCCGGGACGAGGCTGCGCTGCGCGAGCGCGGTCATGAGACGGTCCTGAACAGCATGGTCTCGGCCGTCAGGCCGGGTCCGAAAGACATGCCGCAGCCCAGCAGTCCGCCGGGCCTCTTCAGCATCTCCTCCATCACGACCATGACCGTCGCAGACGACATGTTGCCGTAGCGGCGCAGCACCTCGCGCGACGGCTCGAGCGCGGCCGGTTCGAGAGCGAGCGCCCTTTCGACGGCGTCGAGAATGCTGCGCCCGCCGGGATGCACGGCCCAGAGGTCGATCGCCTCCGGCGGCCGGCCACCAAGGATTGCGTCCTGGCTGCTTCGCAACGCTTGCTGGACCGCCCCCGGGACCTTGCCGGAAAGAAACATGTCGAAGCCGTGGTCGCGGATATCCCAGGTCATCAGGTCCCGCTGCTCGTCGGCGACGGCGCAACAGAAGGAGTCGAGCTCGATGCCGGGCGGCTCGGCGGTCACGAGCGTCGCCGCGCAGCCATCGCCCCAAAGGCAGAAAGAGAGCAGCTTTTCCAGCTCGTCGGTCTCCCTGATGTGCAAGGGGCATATTTCGATATTGACCAGCAGGATCCTGGCTCGCGGGTTGGAGCGGACGATGTGGCGGGCAAGCTTGAGGCCGCTGACCGCCGCATAGCAGCCCATGAACCCGATTATCGTGCGCTCGATGCCATCCGGCAGGCCGCAGCGCTGAACCAGATCGAGGTCGATACCGGGCGCGGAGAAACCGGTGCAGGTGGTAACGATGAGGTGGGTGATGCGCGACGCCTCGTCGCCAAGATGCAGCCCGTCGACGCCGCTTTGCGCCAGGACCGGGGCGGCTTCGCTGAACATCGCCATTCTGACGGCCGTTCCGGGAAAAGCGCCACGCCTGAAGGTCCCGGCGAAGTCGGCCGACGGCCCTTCGGGTTCGAGGGCGGGCGCGAAGCAGGAAAAGCGGTGCTCGATGCCGGCGAGGCCGGCCATGCGTTCGAATATTCTCCTGCGATCGGGGGCCAGCATCGAGGCTGCGTAGCGCAGGTAGAACTGGTGGACGTCGTGCTGCGGAACCGCCGTCGCGATCCGGTTGATATAGGCACTGGCGGACACGTTTCTGTCTCCCTGGGCTCGGGCGCGATGCGCCGGAGGGGTTTTTGCTACTGACAGGCGCCAAGCGTTGAGCGTTGCCTATTCGATAAACGTTTCGGAAAACCAGTTTCTTCCTGGCGGTCCAAAAGATTCTGGAAGGATCATACGCAAAATCAAAGTGTTACGGTGTCTTTCGCGCGCGAAGGGCACGCCGGCCACGAGCGCATGGAGCCGGCGGGAATCTTCGGTCCGTCAGGCAAAGCTTCGGGCCGATCACTTGCTGCCTTGCACCGCTCCGGGCACGATCAAGGCTCCCTGATCGCGCTCCGAATACCTGAAGCCGATAAAGAACAAGGCGATGATGATGAGGCAGATCGCCAGCACGGTGGCGAGGATCCTTCCCGGGTGGTTTTCGGCAGGCTGTTTGTCTTCCATGGCGGTTCGCCTCGCTTATAAACCCGACCGGAGCGGCAAGGGTTCCAAGCTCCCAGGCGCAATGGCCGGATTGAGGAAGCCGATCGCCGCGATCACGTGACATCGATGACGACCATCAGCCCGCCGCCGCCTTTCTCCTCGACATTGTTGTTCGTCGTGTGGTGCGGGATGTGGCAGTGGATGAGCCACTTGCCGGGGCGCTGCGCCTTCCAGACGGCGTCATACCGCTGCCCCGGGCCGACATTGATCGTATCGGCAAGGAAGCGCGCCGAGGGTGGGATCGTCTCGCCGTCGCGGGCAACGACCTCGAACGGTCCGCCATGGATGTGCATCGGGTGGATGAAGCCATTGTTCGTGCCAATGAAGCGCACCTTAAGCGTCTCGCCGACCTCCATCTTGATAGTGTCAGTTGAAGGATAAGCCCTGCCGTTGATAGTGAAGAAATTCGGCATGCCGCCGTCCATCGGCATCGACGGATAGGTCAGACCCTCGCGCACCAGCCATTCCTGCAGCTCGATGACATAATCATGATCGGCCACGACCTCGTCGGCAGGATTGGCGGGATCTATGATCAGCGCCCCGTAGAGACCGAGCGCCTGGGTCCGGTCGGGCTTGGCGTGCGGATGGTAGAAATAGGTTCCGTGCTGCGTTGCAGTGAACTCGTAGGAATAGGTCCGTCCAGGTTCGATCGGCGCTTGTGTGATCTCCGCGGGCCCATCCATCTGGTTCGGCAGGATCATGCCGTGCCAGTGAATCGTCGTTTCCTCGGGCAGATCGTTGGTCACGTTGATCCGCACCTTGTCGCCCTGCCGAATGTGAATGCGCGGGCCGGGAATCTGGCCATTATATGCATAGGCATCCACCGCCACGTTCGGCAGGATCTGCCAGCGGATCACCGAAGGGCGGAGTTCGAACACCTTGACGTCGTTCTCCACTCGAAAAGGCAATTCCTGATCGCCTTTTTTCGTCAAATCATAGGTAGCGCTCACGAGGCGCGGGTTGGTGGCTGCCATATCGCGCATGGCGTCAGCCGGCGTATCGCGATCCATGATCATGCCCTGGGGCATGATCACCCCGCCAACGTCGCGGGCCGACAGCGCGAGGTTCAGCCAGTTCGCCGGCGCCGCCATGCCAATTGCGAGCGCGACCAGGGAAACCGCCCCGAGCGCAATCACCTGTGCCGTTGTGGCGTCCGTCTCCATATGGTGGCCGTCCTTGCCTTTGCGGGAGGCCATGTCGTGGCCCCTTCCGTGACGGTCAGTGGCGTCGGCCTGCTGCATCTGCATGTGGGCGTGTTGTCTCTTTGCAGGCTGTTCCCGACTGCCCCTCTCGGCGGGTGGCGGGCGCTGCGTCATCAGCCCGTGCTTCAATTTTCGTGCAACCAGCCACACATTGGCGGGATAGGCGAGGGTAAAACCGGCGATGACACCGATCGACATCACGCCCCAGAATAAGAGTTCCGTCGGCTCCATGGCCCGCATGTCGCGGCCCATCATCAGGAAGCTCATGACCGGCGCCATGCCGGCCATCATGAAATTCATGGAGATGAACTCGGGCAGGAAACTCTTGCGCACATTCTCCCAGTAAGTGCCGCCCATCATCGATTTCATGAACAACGACTGGAAGATGAACAGACCGAAGGCAAAGCCGGCCAGATATTCGACGATGAGGTCGAGCCACATCGGCAGGCCGAGCGTGGCGGTGATGACGGCGGCGAGGATGATGCCGGTGGCATCGCCAGCGACGCAATGGATGGTCGAGCCGACGCCCTGTTTCCAGAGCGGGCTGGTGAAGGCCTCATGCTCGCCGGGGCGCGGCTCCTTGTCGGCCAATACATAGAGCAGCAGTCCCAGCGGACCCATATAGAGCGTCACCAGGATAAAACCCCATTTCATCACCACCGGTTCGGGGTTGTTGCGGTACTGGTCGATGCCGACATAGAGGGTCGAGGCCGCCGCAATCGCGAACCAGGCAATGAGGAAATAGTCGATCGGCTGGATGAGCATGATTGCGGCCTCGTCCCATGAAACGGCTGGTTGTATTCCCTGCACATGAACGCGGCCGCGGCCATTGCGATCCGACTGCAGTCCAGTAGCCAGTTCGATCCCGCTTGACCTTCCAGCAACTGGAACCCTTAGCGTGACGGAATCCGGCGGCGGACTTCCTCACTATCCAGGAGCAAAACATGCATCGACGCAGTTTTCTGGCGGCAGGCCTGGCGACGGTTCTGGCGAGCCCACGGGCGCTGGCGCAGATGAAGATGGACGACATGCCGAACATGGACTCCATGCCGGGCATGGACATGGGCGGCCATACCGGACACGACATGGGCACGATGGCGCAAGGCGCAGTCACCCTGCCCGAAGGCCAGCCGTTGCGTGAGCTGCCGCTGCTGGCCAACGAGGCCGGCCGGCCCGGCCTTTTCAAGGCGCGGCTGACAGCATCGCCTGCCACGGCGCGTTTCGCCGAAGGGCAAGACACGCCGATCCTCGCCTATAACGGCACGAGCCCCGGGCCGCTGATCGAGGCCTTCGAGGGCGACCGTGTCGAGATCACCTTCGCCAACCGCATCGATGGCGAGGCAAGCACCATCCACTGGCACGGCATGCCGGTGCCGGCCGACCAGGATGGCAATCCGATGGATCCGGTGGCGGCGGGCACCGAGCGCGTCTATGCCTTCGATCTGCCGGAAGGCTCGGCCGGCACCTACTGGTACCACCCGCATCCGCACGGCAGGACGGCCGAGCAGGTCTATCGCGGCCTGGCCGGCGCCTTCGTCGTTAAGGCCAAGGCCGATCCTGTTCCGGCCGAATATGGCGACACGGTGCTGGTGTTCACCGACCTCAGGCTCGCCGCCGACGGCTCGATGCCCGCCAATTCGATGAGCGATCTGATGAACGGCCGCGTCGGCGACCATGTGCTGGTCAACGGCCAGAAGAACCCCAGACTTGCCGTGGCGAAGGGTGCGAAACGGCGCCTGCGCCTCTACAACGCCACCAATGCGCGCTTCCTGAAGCTCGCCTTCGACGGCGCTCCGATGACGATCATCGGGACGGATGGCGGGCCGCTGGCGGCGCCAGTGGCGGCCGACGAGATCCTGCTCAGCCCGGGCGAGCGCATCGAGCTGGTAGTCGCCTTTGACAACCCCGGACCCATCACTCTGTACACGCTCGACTACGATCGCGGCTGGATGGGCACCGGCCGCCCGGCCGATGCGGGGCTGACGCTGCTGACCGTTGACGTCTCCGAAGAAACGGGAGAAGCGATGCCGCCGATACCGGCGCGGCTGCGCCCAATCGCGCCGCTTGCCGCCCCCGCGCTCTCCCGGCGCCTCGTCCTCACCGAGACCATGGCGATGAACGTCACCGGCATGGAGATGGGCTTCCTGATCAACGGCAAGGCCTTCGACATGGGACGCGTCGACATCGTCGGCAAGGCCGGCGAGACCGAGCTCTGGGAGATCGTCAATCGGGCCGACATGGATCATCCCTTCCATGTCCACGGCACGCAATTCCAGGTGATCGAGCACGAGCGCGACGGCAAGGTCTCCAAGCCGCCCTTCCTTGCCTGGAAGGACACTGTCAACGTGGCGCGCGGCGAGACGCTGCGGCTGCTGTTGCGCCAGGAGCGGCCCGGCCGGCGCATGTACCACTGCCACATCCTCGAGCATGAGCAGCTCGGCATGATGGGCGTGCTCGACGTCACGGCATGACGGCGGGCATCGCATCCCGGGTGGCGATGCTGGCGCTTACCGGCTCGCTCGTTATGTCCTCGCCGCTGGCCGTGGCCTCGGGCGACGCGGTTGTTGCGGCCCGCCAGGCCTCGATGAAGGCGATGGCGGCGGCGGCGAAGACCGTAGCCGAGATGTTCGACGGCAAGCGCGCGTATGACCCAGCCGGCTTCAAGGCGGCGGCCGAGGCGCTGCGCGCCCGCACCGGTTCTGCCCTGATCGGCGAATTCCCGGCGGGCACGCTCGGCGCGCCTTCCGGCGCCAAGG
>NZ_RZOI01000033.1:0-19671 GCF_004022645.1 Mesorhizobium sp. M4A.F.Ca.ET.020.02.1.1
GGCCATCTCGCCCTCAAGGGGGGAGATTATTCGCTCCGCCGCCTTCGCCAATTTCGAACGCTGCGAGGGTGCGCGCCGGCGCTGAAACCGCAAATCTCCCCCCACAAGGGGGAGATGCCCGGCAGGGCAGAGGTGGCGCCTCGCGCGACCTCCCAAATCACCTTCTCCGATCGCCGCCTGACCGTCGCAAAATAGCCGCTGTTGCTGGAAATCCTGCTGGCTGCAAGAGCGTGGCCCGGGGGGAGAGACATGATGAGATTTTCGATCATGGTGGGTCTTGTAATCGCCAGCTCCATGGCGCGGGCGGGCGACAACCTCCCCTATTCGCCCTCCGCTGATGTCCCCGACTATGTCGCGACCATGACGGTCCAGCCATTGGTAGGACCGACCCATACGAGGATAGTCACGCATCATGGCGGTTGGGTCCGCGTCGAGGAAATGCAAGCCACAACCTATGGAAATCCGGCAAAGCAGATATCAGTCACTTTCCGCGGGGATTCGCAGACAGGCTATTCGCCTGTTTCGATAAGTCGTGAGACATCGACATCCTATGAGAGGATTCGCGGGGTAATCGAAACCGGACAGACCCAGACGCACGATAGCGAGCGATGCGATGTACGGGAAATCCAGCGGCGCGATCCAGACAGGTCAGAACCCGGGCTGAAATGGCTGAGTTGCGTGACAGCCGATGGTATCGAGATTGCCACCGAGGTGTTTGTGAACGGTTCGCCGTTTCGTCAGTCAACGCTCGTCAAACTCGAACGCCGGCCTGTGTCCGCCGAGGAGGTCGCGCTCCCTGCCAAGCTGCTCGACGTCGCCCAATGGCTGCACTTCGACGACCAGCCGGCCGCAACGGGTGTCAAGCAGCCGCCGGATTTCGCCATGCGCATGCAATGGAAAGGTGCGGTCAGGGTCATGCGGCGGCACGATCCGTGGATCTATGATGAAGCTGCCTATCCGGATGGGCGGAGATACCTAAGCATCCGCAACGCTCGGACAGGGCAGGAACTGTCCTTCAGGGCCGCCAAGGGCGGCGCGTTCGAGAATCTCTTCCTGTGCCAGAAATGTCAGCCAGGAGATATGCTGTCTATTCTCCATGGCCGCGACGCCGTCCCCAAGAGCATGGGCCACACGGACAGCGTTCTCGGCGAGCCATGCGAGTGGTTTGACATGGCGCCGCGCACGGCTGATGTCAACCATTCGCAATGTCTGACGCCGGACAGGATCCCGTTGGAAATCGGCATTGGTGGGGCGTGGGCGCCGCGTGAGGAGTTTGTCGCCGATGAGATCCAGCGCCGGGACCTCAAGCCCGAAGAGATCCTTCCACCCGCCGATGTGCTGACACGATCGAACTGGGACATTCCGGGATAGCGGAACTTACCAAAACGCTGGCGGGACAGCACCCCCCTCTGGCCTGCCGGCCATCTCCCCCTCAAGGGGGGAGATTATTCGCTCCGCCGCCTTCGCCAATTTCGAACGCTGCGAGGGTGCGCGCCAGCGCTGAAACCGCAAATCTCCCCCTTAAGGGGGAGATGCCCGGCAGGGCAGGGCTCGCGTCAGCCTTAAATCAACTTCTCCAGCGTGATCGGCAGATCCCTGATCCTCTTGCCCGTCGCATGGAACACCGCGTTCGCAATCGCCGGGGCGACGCCGACGATGCCGAGCTCGCCGACGCCCTTGCCGCCGAGCACTGACGAATGCGGGTCGGGGATACCGACCGAGATCGTCTCGATGTCCGGGATGTCGGCGTTGGTCGGGATCATGTAGTCGGCGAGGTTGCCGTTGACGATGCGGCCATGGCGGCGGTCGACCATGCCTTCCTCCAGCAGCGCCTGGCCGATGCCCATGATGATGCCGCCCTTCCACTGGCTTTCCGCCAGCTTCGGATTGTAGAGCCGGCCGGAATCCAGCGCCGACACGACACGCGACACCCGCACCGTGCCGAAATCCTCGTCGACCCTGACCTCGACAAAATGCGCGCACCAGGAGTGGCGTGAATAGTCGCCCTCGGTGTGCGGGATCGACACGGCGATGGTGGTGTAGTTCCGGTAGCGCTCCTCAGCCGTCGCGTTCGCCGGCATGGTATCGCCCTTGGCCTCGATCCGTTCACGACCGACGGCGGACAGAAGCTCGGCGATCGGGATCTCGGGACCGTCGCCGCGCGGCGAGGCGATGCGACCGTCCTTGACCACCAGTGTGTTCGCCTGCAGCGCATGGAAGGGCGAGCCCGGATCGGCGATCGCCAGCCCGATCAGCTCGTCCAGCGCCTGGCTCGCCGCCTTGTAGACCGCGCCCGTCATGACGCCGGCAAGGCGCGAGCCGCCGGCGACGCCGGCGCGGGCGAAGTGGGAATCCCCCAGCTTCACCGACACATGCTCGACCGGCACGCCGAGCGTCTCGGCCGCAGTCTGCGCCAGGATCGTGTAGGTGCCCTGGCCCATGTCGATGGAGGAGCTTTCGACCTCGACCGAACCGTCGGCGAGGATATTCACCACCGCCTCGCCATGGGCGCGCCGCACCGGATAGGTGCCGGCCGCCACGCCCCAGCCGATCAGCTGGTGGCCGTCGCGCATCGAGCGCGGCATTGGCGAACGCTTCCCCCAGCCGAACGCCTCGGCGCCGGCTGCGAAGGCCTCGCGCAACTGCCTGGTCGACCACGCCTTCCTGGCGTGCGGATCCTGTTCGGCGTAGTTCCTCAGCCGGATTTCCAGCGGATCGATGCCGACCTCATAGGCGAGCTCGTCGATGGCGCATTCGATGCCGAAGGCGCTGGGGTTCTCGCCCGGCGCGCGCTTGGCGCCGGGCACCACGGTGTTCACCCGCACCACATTCTGCTTCGAGGAGAAGTTGGGCGTGGCGTACATGATCGAGGTGACGGAGCCGAGCGGCTCGACCCACATGCCATCGACCGCCGTCTCGTTGACGCCGCGATGCACGATCGACTGGATGCGGCCGTCCTTGTCTGCGCCGATCGCCACCGTCTGGCGGGTCGCGGCGCGGCCGCCATAGGAGGTGAAATTCTGCGGCCGGGTCAGCACCAGCTTCACCGGTCGTCCGAGCATCTTCGCCGAGGCCGCCGCCACCGCGCTGTGGGCGAGCGCCAGCGCCTTCGAGCCAAAGCCGCCGCCGATATAGGGCGAGACCAGCCGCACATTCTCGAACGGGATCGCGAACCATTCGGCATAGGTGCGCGCCATGCCGTCCAGCCATTGGCTGGGCTCCCAGATGGTGAGCGCCTCGCCCTGCCAGCGGGCGATCAGCCCATGCGGTTCCATCGCCGCCTGGAATTCGCGCGGCGTGTTGTAGGCCGCGCAGACGCGCACCGGCGAGGCGGCGAAGGCACCTTGAGCGTCGCCCCACTCCTTGGTCATGGCGTCGATCGGGATGCCGTCGCCGGCCTTGGGGTCGCTGAGGTCGACGATCGCCGGCGTCTCGTCATAGGTCACCTTGACGAGGGCGGCCGCCGCGACCGCCTGCTCGAAGGTCTCGGCCACCACCGCGGCGATATGCTGGCCGGAATAGGTGACCGTGCGGGCAAGCGGGCAATAGGTCTGTTGCGACGGCGGGTTGCCGAGCCAATCCGAAGCGCCCTTCAACTCCATGATAGTGTCGGGCGTCAGCACCAGAAGCACGCCGGGCGCTGTCTCCGCCGCTCTGCTGTCGATGGCCACCACCGTTCCGGCGGCGATGGTGCTTTCTATCATCACTGCGTGCGCCAGCCCTTCGAGTTGCTGCTCGACCGCGTAGTGCGCCGCGCCGGTGATCTTGGCCGGGCCGTCGACACGCGACAGCCGCCCGCCCACCGCCTCGAGGCGGGCGCTGTCCGAAGCCGCATGTTTCATCTCATGAACGGTCATGCCGTCTCTCCCAAATTGAGGATGGCGCGCGCGACGACGCGCGGCGCGAGCTCGATCTTGTAGTGGTTGGCGCCATGGTCGACGGCGCCTTCCATGGCGAGTTCGCTCGCCTTGCGCACGGTGGCCTCGGTCAACGTCTTGCCTTTGAGCTCGTTTTCGACTGCCCGCGCGCGCCACGGCTTGGTGGCGACGCCGCCGAGCGCGACGCGGATGTCGCGGATGGTGCGACCGTCGCCTTCGAGCTCCAGCCCTATCGCCGCGCTCGCCGCCGCGAATTCGTAGGACTGGCGGTCGCGAACCTTGAGATAGGTCGAGCGTCTGGCCGCTGCCGAGCCCGGGATCTCGATCGCCGTGATCACCTCGCCGGGGCGGATGTCGTGCTCGCGCTCGGCGGTCGCGCCGGGCGCGAGGAAGAAGTCCTCGACCTTTAGCCTGCGCTCGCCGAGATGGACCTCGGCGTCGAAGGCGACGAGCGCAATCGCGAGGTCGCCTGGATAGGTGGCGATGCAGGCCTCGCTGGTGCCGAGCACCGCATGGCCCCGCGTCACCCCGCCGATCGCCGAGCAGCCGCTGCCCGGCGCGCGCTTGTTGCAGGCCGGGAAGTTGGCTGGGTCGCGAAAATAGGGACAGCGCGTGCGCTGCATCAGGTTGCCGCCGATGGTCGCCATGTTGCGCAGCTGCGCCGAGGCCGCCTGCCACAGAGCCTCCGAGACGGCCGGGAAGCAAGTTTTGATCCCGGCATGGTCGGCGACATGGCTCATCTTCGCCAGCGCGCCGATCATAGCGCGGTCGGCGGTGACGTCGATGGCGCTGAGCCCCTCGATATGGCTGATGTCGATAACGGTCGAGGGTTCGGCGACGCCGCATTTGGCGAGGTCGACCAGCGTCGTGCCGCCGGCAAGCAGCATGGCGCCGGGGAGGGCGGAAGCATGGCGCGCGGCCTCGACAGTGTCGGCGCGGAGGTAGGAAAAGTCTCTCATGAGCGGAGCCCCTCTGCTGCCTGGCGGACGGCGGCGACGATGTGCGGATAGGCGCCGCAGCGGCACAGATTGCCGGCCATGTATTCGCGGATTTCTTCGTCGGACCCCGCATGGCCCTCGCGGATGCAGGCCACCGCCGACATGATCTGGCCCGGCGTGCAATAGCCGCACTGGAAGGCGTCCTGATCGAGGAAGGCGGCTTGCACGGCGTTGAGCGTGCCGTCCGCGTCGGCAAGCCCCTCGATGGTGGTGATGTCGCGTCCCTCGACCTGCGCCGCCAAAGTCAGGCAGGCAAGCACGCGCTCGCCGTCGACATGCACGGTGCAGGCGCCGCACTGACCCTGGTCGCAGCCCTTTTTGGTGCCGGTGAGGTGGAGCCGGTCACGCAGCGCGTCGAGCAGCGTCACGCGCGGCTCGATGTCGAGAGTGTGGTCGCTGCCGTTGATGATGAGGTGGAGGGAAAGCGTGGTCGGACTGATGGTGACTTGGTCATTCATGGGGCGTCGGGCTCCAATTGCTGGACGCTAGGCGGATGGAAATGGGGCTTGGGAGGGCAGGGGCAAGGGTGACGGGAGCGTGTTAATCTCCCCTCTTGAGGGGCAGATGGCCGGCAGGCCAGAGGGGGTCGTCTCGCAAAGAGCGCCAACCTCTACCTGCCGCGGCAGGTCGCGCCCGGTCGAACCGACCCCCTCTGTCGCCTTTGGCGACATCTCCCCCTCGAGGGGGGAGATTACGCTCTCAACACGTGACATACCGGTCCCCCTGATTATATGATAAAGCTGCTCCACTAAAACGGAGGCGCCTCCGTTTATTTACGTGGGGGCTGACCCGGTCGGGTTCAAGCCCCAATCGACTCGTGGAGACAAAATTGGCTGAAAGGCCGCCAGCGACAGCCGACGAGAAGCCAGACGCGCCCGCGCCAAAGCCGCTGCGCGCCGATGCCCAGCGCAACCGCGACAGGCTGGTCGAAGTGGCGGCGCAGGCTTTCGCTGAGGCTGGTGTCGATGCCTCGCTGGAGGAGATCGCGAAACGGGCAGGGGTCGGCATCGGCACGCTCTACCGGCATTTCCCGACGCGCGAGCATCTGGTTGAGGTGGTCTATCGCCGCGAGGTGGAAGGGCTTTGTCGCGCAGCCGGGGAACTGGCGGAAAAACATCCGGCCGATGTCGCGCTGGAGCTGTGGATGCAGCGCTTCGTCGACTATATCGGCACCAAGCGCGGCCTGGCGACCAGCCTTCGCATCCTGCTCACCACCAACTCGACACTGTTCTCCGATACGTCCGGGCGTGTCTCGGGCGCGCTGAAAGGCCTGGTCGAGCGGGCTGCCGCCGCCGGCTCGATCCGCGCCGACGTCGATGCCTCCGACGTGCTGCATGCACTCGGCGGCATCTACTCCGCGCCTAACACGCCCGACTGGCGCGACCGCTCGGGGCGGCTGGTCAAGCTGTTGATGGATGGCTTGCGGTTCGGGGCGAGGGAGGCGTCGAAGCTGCCCCGGTAGTCGGGCGCGCCGCGATGCGTCTATCGTCCCAGCGGTTGCTTCGACAGCGACAGAAGTTCTTCCTCGTCGGCGATGCCGGCCATGTAGTTGGCAAGGATGCGGGACGCCAGGCCCTCAAGGCGATCGGGGGAATCGCTTTCAAGCTTCAACCGTTCGAAGACCCTTGCCAGCAAGGCCAGTTCGGACGGATCGAAAATACCAGCGTCCTGAGCTTTTCGACGAATTGGCATGACGCCTCCCAAGCAGACGTTTTCGCAAGGCCATTGCAACGCGCTCCCGTCGAGACTGCGAGTTGGTGGTTAAGAAAACATTAGCCATGCAGAAAGTTCCAGTGCGGTCGAAATGGGCCGTGTGCGCTTTGCCGCCGACCGTTCCGCAAATACACAAACGCGTCATCGACTCGCATTGCCGGGAGCGCAGCCTAGATAGAGCGCGGGGCAAATATGATTACAGAAGGACATACGCATGCCTGAACGGCTGACACTGAACGACGGCGCCACCATTCCTCAGATCGGGCTCGGCGTGTGGCAGGTCGATCCGGGCGTCACGGCCAAGGTGGTGCGCTGGGGGATCGACGCCGGCTACCGCCTGATCGACACCGCCGAGGGCTACCGCAACGAGGAAGGCGTGGGCGAGGCGATCCGCGCGGCAAGCGTGCCGAGAGGCGACCTGTTCATCACCTCGAAGCTGCGCAACGGTGCCCACCAGCGCGACGCCGCGTTGCGCGCCTTCGACGACACGATGCAAAAGCTCGGCATCGATCAGATCGATCTCTTCCTCATCCACTGGCCGGTGCCCAGCCAGGGCAAGTATGTCGAAGCCTGGAAGACGCTCGTCGAACTCCAGAAGGCAGGCCGCATCAAGTCGGTTGGCGTGTCGAACTTCAACCAGGACCATCTGCAGCGCATCATCGGCGAGACCGGCGTGACGCCGACCGTCAACCAGATCGAATTGCATCCGCGCTTCCAGCAGCGCGACAAGCGCGAATTCCATGCCAGGCACGATATCAAGATCGAAAGCTGGAGCCCGCTGGGCAGCGGTCGCCTGCTGGCCGACCCGACGTTGGAAGGGATCGCCAGGAAGCACGGCAAGTCGGTGGCGCAAATCGTCATCCGCTGGCACCTGCAGGAAGGGCTGATCGTTATCCCGAAGTCGAACCACCAGGAAAGAATCGCCGCCAATTTCGACGTCTTCGGCTTCGAGCTGGACGGCAACGACCTGGAGACCATCCGTGGCATGGATTCCGCCGACGGCCGCACCGGGCCGGATCCGGCGGCGGCGGCGTTCTTGTTCTGAGGCGTTGAAACAGCTGATCTCCCCTTGGGGGAGATTAGCGCTTCGCCGAAGGCACCTTTTCTGCAACGTTGGCGATTGGCCTATCGCTACGCCATCGCCACGATCACATGCGCCTGGATCTTGGCGGCGACCGCGCCGCTGCCGTGCCTGTCCCTGATCGCGACTTCGGCGCAGTCGGTCGCGGCTTCCAGTTTTGCCGCGTCCCTGGCCTCGATCTCGTTGCGAAGCAGTGTCCCCTGGCAATAGGCGACGGCAGGAATGCGCGGCGAGGGGGCCCGGCTTTGTTCGGCCCTCGTCTCGATCGTCACATGCGAGAAGCCCGCAGCCTCCAGGTCGCTGCGGATCAGGTCCTTGTCGTGGTAGCCGTGCGGCGTGCGTGCCAGGAAGCGCGGCGGATCGTCCGGGAAAATCCTTGCCAGGGCATTCGTCACGTCGTCGGCGAACTCATTCTCCTCGATGCGATCCCACACGTTGAACAGGAAACGTCCGCCGGGCTTGAGCACCCGCCTTGCCTCGCGGTAGCCGGCCGGGCGGTCGGGAAAGAACATCGCGCCGAACTGACAGCAGACGAGGTCGAAGGCGGCGTCCTCGAACGGCAGCGCCAGCGCATCCGCCTGGCGCCATTGGATGCGGCTGTCGGCGCCTTGCCGCGAGGCGGCGTGGTCGAGCATCGGCAGGTTGAGGTCGGTCACGACATAGCGCGCGGCGGGGGACAGTTTTGGCGCCAGTGCGCGGGTGACGACCCCGGTGCCCGCGGCGGTTTCCAGAACGGCGCCGGGCGACAGGGACGCCGCCCGCTGCGCCAGGTCCGCGGCGTACGGCTCGAAGATCAACGGCACCATATAGCGATCGTAGTTTTCCGGAACAGAGCCGGCGAACACCTTGTCCGTTTCCAGCATTGCTATCCCCCACGGTGCATTTGGTGGCGCGAGACTAGCACGTGGTTGTCTGTTTGGCGCGTTTTTCGACCGAACCAACCCATATGCGGCGGCGCCCGGCAGGGCAAAGGCGGGCTGTCCCGCCGGCCCATCCAGCCGAAGGCGTCTATGCGCCGGCATTTACGGGCGTCGCGGCGACACAAAAGAACTGCAGCGCCCCCGGGGGGCCGCACATGGCACCTTGCTCCTCGAAAGCCAGGCCGGAGCCGACGATCAGGTCGCGCACCGTCCGCGATGCGATGATCTCGCCGGGCCGGGCATGGTCCAGAGACCGCGACGTGACCTCGATGGCGACTCCGCTGAACTCCTCGCCGTGCGACTCGCACTCGCCGATGTGGATCGACGAGCGGAAATTGGCAGCCAAAGGCTTCAGGCGCTCGCGAATGGCGACCGCACATTGGATGGCCCGCGTCGGCCGCTGGAAGACAGCGAGCACCTTGTCGCCGGATCGCCTGATCTCCCTGCCGTCGAACAGCAGCAACTGGTCCCGAATCGCTTCGGCGTGTTGGCCGATCGCCTTTTCGCCGGCAGGCGCGATCTCGATTGCCAGTACCGAGAGCAGCAAGCGCTCGCTCGGAGCCGCGGGCAGGGCGCCGGTGACGATGCGTCTGATCTCGTCGACCAGGCGGTCGCAGTCCTCGCCCCAGATCAAATGGTCCCTGCCGGCCAACTCGAGATATCTGGCGCCTTCGATATGCCTTGCCAGGTAGCGTCCTTCTTCCGGCCTTACCCAGCGGTCGCCCGTCCTTTGGATGACCAGCGTCGGAACATGGATGGCGGGCAGGATATCGCGTACGTCGATTTCTGTGCCCCAGCGCCAGAGCGCGATCGCATCGGCGGGCGACGCCGAATTCCTGAGATAGGCGGCAAACCATTCGCGCTCGCTGCTGTCTTCGGACAGGGAGGGCGCGGCGTTGAGCAGTTCGGCGGGCTTGCCCCACTGCCGCTCGACGGAGGCCAGGTCCTCGTCCACCTGCTCGGCGGTTCTCGCCCAGGGATAATCCTTCGACCATGTGCCCCTGGCATAGGTTCCGTTGAGCACCAGCGCCGCCGTGCGCTCCGGATAGGTGGCGGCGAACAGCATGCACATCGGCCCGCCCTCGGAACTTCCGAACAGCACCGTGCGCTTCGAGCCGACCGCATCCAGAACGGCGCGTACGTCTTCCATCCGCTCCTCCAGCGTCGGCGGGCCGACATTGCGGTCGGACAGACCGGTGCCGCGCTTGTCGATGCGGATCAGGCGCGAGAAGGTTCCGAGCCGCCTGAGCACATGGGCGTAGCGCGGCGATCCCCAGGCAAGATCGAGGTTGGAGACCCATCCCTGGACGTAGAGCAGATCGACCGGCCCGTCACCGGTCATCTGGTAGGCAATATTGATCCCTGCCGATTTGACGTAGTGGGTTGGCGCAGCGATGGGCACGCTGCCCTCCGTCCCGGTCGCCGGAATCTGCAGCGAATGATGGGACGCCGATTTCGTTCGCCGCGCCCGCAACGTCTCGTACAATTGGCGGGTTTCCGGTTCAGGAGCCAAGGCG
Source organism: Mesorhizobium sp. M4A.F.Ca.ET.020.02.1.1 (assembly GCF_004022645.1). Classification (NCBI taxonomy): domain Bacteria; kingdom Pseudomonadati; phylum Pseudomonadota; class Alphaproteobacteria; order Hyphomicrobiales; family Phyllobacteriaceae; genus Mesorhizobium; species Mesorhizobium sp. M4A.F.Ca.ET.020.02.1.1. The sequence goes on from NZ_RZOI01000033.1 coordinate 10,108, forward strand.
AGATCGCGCTCCAGTGCGTCGCGGCAAAGCTCGTACTGTTTCAGCGCGAGATTGATCCGGCCCTGGGCGGCAAAGGAGCGCATCAGGGCGCGATGGATGTCTTCACGCAGCGGCTCCATGGCGAGCAGCCGCGCCGCCGCGCGCGCGCAGGATGCAAAGTCGTTTGCCGTGCCGTATTGCGTGACCAACCTGTCCAGCGCCGCAACGGCCATCATCCGCAGGCGCTCGCGCTCGACCCGCAGCCAGTCCTCGAACGGCTCCTCCTTCAGGCCGTGGCCGTCGAGAAGGTCGCCGCGATAGACCACAAGCGCCTGCTCCAGATCCTCGATCGAGCCGCTTGTAGCCAGCGCCTCGAAACGAGCGACGTCGAAATCGAAGTCATCGAGGTGAAGCGCAATGTTGGCCCCCTCGGTCAGAAAGCGCCCGCCGCCCGACCTCTGCATTGCCTTGCGGACGGCCGACACGGCTTGCCTGAGGCTCATTCGCGCCTGCGTTTCACCGTGCAGGCTCCAGAGCAGGGCAGCCAGCTTCTCGCGCGATTGGGCTTGTCCTGCCTGCAAGGCAAGATAAGCCACCATCGCGCGTGCCTTGCGGCTGAAGGCCGGGGCCGCCGCCCCGACGCCGGCAAAGTCGAAACCACCCAGCAGATAGAGGTGAGGTCCGGTCATCGGATCCGCCACAGCCACGATGTGAGGTCAATCCTTTCGCTTAGCTCACTCTATTTCAACTGTTATTGGGCCGGCGGGGCGTTTTTCACGATTCCATCACGCTGGTTGCCACGCATTCCTCACGGCGCTCGGGGAGGCTGTCCGCCCTGAAGCTCTTTCAGGAGGATACCATGCGACATCCCGCTTTGACCGAATGGCCCATCTGGCATGACGATCCCTGGAACGATCAGCAAGGGTATGGTGCCCTGCAGCGTCACGACATCGCCCTGGCCCGCTACCTCGCAAAGCAACAAGCCGACCGGGCATCCGTCGTGCGCCGGCTCGATCTGTGGGCCGCCATGACCCGTGCCGCAATGCTGGTCGCGGGCGTCGGACGCACTTTCTTCCTGATCCGGCGGCCATGCGACCGAAATGTCGGCCCGGCAAACAATGCCATGTCGCCGATCAACTCCATCGCCCTGACGCTGTTGAAGAGCCACGCCGAGTTCAGCAAGACATTCTGGGGCCGATGAACGCGCTCGAAGCCAGGGCGCGTCGCGGCTATCCCTTTTCTTCCACCAGGATCACCAGCGATTCCGGTACGACGCCGTCGAACTCCATGGCATCGGCGGCTGCCTTGCTCTGCATCAGGGCGGCCAGCTTGTCCATGTCTGGGACGTCCATCATCAGCGCCACCCGGTTCGGGTTCTGCGGATCGACGAAGGTGCGGATGTTGGTGATCCCGAGCGCGCCGAAAATCTCCTTGCGCTTCGGCGATGTCAGCCAGTGCTTGGCGCCTTTCGTGATATTGTGATGGCCGATGATCGTTGGCATTTCAGACCCTCCCGGGGGTGATGCCCGACGGATCGAAATCGCCCGTCTGGCGCAATTTCCGCGAGCGCCAATCAGCGCCGTTTCCATTGGGCTGTCAATTGGCATTCGCTGATGGAACGGCACCTTCTCCCGCAAGGGCGGAAGGATTAGGCTTCGCGTCGCTGCAGCGGGGAGCCTCGCCATTCCAAAGCCCACATTCCTCGAGATCGCCCGCCGTGCCGGCGTCGGCACGGCAACCGTCGAGCGCGTGCTGAACGGCAGGGGCGGAGTGCGGCCCGAGACCGTCGAGAAGGTGGTGGCGGCGGCGCGTTTGCTCGACTATCCGCGCCGGCTGCCCGAGGCGCATCGCGGCGTCATCCGCATCGAAGTGATCCTGGTCAGGCCGGACGCCACCTTCTTCGCGCGGCTCTCGCGTGCCTTCGAGCGCATCGCCGCCACGCTTGACCGCTCGATTGCGGTTCACCGCACCTTCCTCGATGAGGCGAACCCCGCAGAGATCGCCGCGCGGATCCTCGATGCGGAGATGCGCCGCGCCGGGCTGATCCTCGCCGTGCCGGACCATCCACTGGTGAGTGCGGCGCTCCGCAAACTCGAGGCGGACAACATCCCGACGGTGCAGATCGTCACCCAGATATCGGGCACCCGGAGCACCTATGTCGGCATCGACAATTACGCCGCTGGCCGTACGGCCGGCCTGCTGATGGCGCGCATGCAGCGTCGGCCGGGCAAGGTCGTCGCCATCTGCCACAGCCAGATCTACCGCGTCCACCGCGACCGCGTGCGCGGCTTCTTCGATTATCTGATGGAGACCGGCGACGGGTTCGAACCGGTGGCGGCGCTGTTCGGCTTCGACGATGGCGACCGCAACGCAGAGCAACTGCACGAGGCGTTTGTGCGTTGGCCCGACCTTGCCGGCCTCTACAATGCCGGCGGCGCCAACACGGCGCTGAACGAGGTGCTGCGCCGCCACCAGAGGGGCCGCGACATCTTCTTCGTCGGTCACGAATTGACCGAGCGCAGCACGCGCGCCTTGCGCGAGGGCACGATGGACGTCGTTCTCGACCAGTCGCCGGAAGCACAGGCGCGCCGCGCCATCGACCTTGTGCTCGCGGCGCTGAACCTGCACGACCTGCCGGTCGACAATCCGCCGATCCGCTTCGTCACCTTCACCGCCGAGAACCTTTGATCTGATTTGATCAAGGAACCGCGAGCCTTCGCCGCCGTCACGGTGCTAACTCGCCCGTGAACGGAAGGGCGATGGCATGTGAAGTTCGCCCCCTCATCCGGTCGCTTCGTCCGCAGCTTTGGCCGTTTCGGAGAAGAAGCGGGCGCCGGCGCCGATGATCTCCCTCTCCCTTTTGGGAGAGGTCGGATGGCTCCGATCTGTCCTTCACAGATCGGCAGGCAATCCGGGTGAGGGGGCTCTTTCCCACCTGCGGTCGTCCGCCCGCGAACGGGAGGATGCATTGGTGACGAGACGGCTGACAGTCAGCGACCTGCAAAGCCAGAAGGGCAGCCGCAAATGGCTGCAACTGCATGTCGACACGCCGGCCGAAGCGGCCGCCGCGGTAGCCTGCGACATCGTCATCCTGTCCTGCGAGCCCGACCACAATCTGGAATTGATCCGCCAGGCGGCACCCTTCGCCTTCCTCTCCGTCGGCATGCCGCACGGCGCGGTCGCCTCGCCCGATGAGGCGGTGCGGCTTGGCTTCGCCATGATGAAGCGCGGCGCCGATGCGGTCTATTGCTCGCATTCGCCGCGCTTCATCGAGGCTATGGCGGCCGAGGGCATCCCGGTCACCGGCCATGTCGGCCTGGTGCCGAACCGCGCCACCTGGACGAATTTCCGCGCTGTCGGGCGCACGGCGGAAGAAGCCTTCAAGGTGCTGCGCGCGGTAAGGGACATCGAGAATGCGGTGCGGCCTGCGTCGAGGTCGAAGTGGTGCCTGTCAGGCTCGCCGAGCACATCACCCGCTCGACGCCGCTGATCACCATGGGCATGGGCTGCGGCAGCGCCTGCGACACGCAGTATCTGTTCTCCAGCGATGTGCTCGGCACCCATGCCGGCCACTATCCGCGCCACGCCAAGCGCTATGCCGACTTCCTCACGCTGGAGGCCGAGCTGCAGGAAAAGCGCATCGCCGCCTTCCGCGCCTTCGGCCGCGACGTCGCCGGCGGCAGCTACCCGGAAGCGAAGCACCAGGTGGACATGGACGATGCCGCCTACGACCGCTTCCTCACCCTCTCTCAAACTTTGTGAAACCGGGGCCTGTGAGATCAGCCATGGACGACTTGCAATACGGCACGCGCAACAAGCGAGGCGACTGGGCGCCGAACGAGCCGGCCGGCACCGCGCCGCTGTTCGTCTTCCCACCGCGGCCGCCGGCGGTGCTGAAATGGCTGCCGAGCTATTTCCTGCCCTACAATGTGCTGTTCGCGCTTTCGGCCGTGGCGTGGTGGCATTTCGTGCTGCCCGACGCCGAGGTGATGAAGACGCTCTCCGTCGGCTGGATCCTGCGCCTGTTCCTCGTCAACTGCGCGGCGCTGCTCGTCTTCTTCGGCGTTTTCGAGCTTCGACTCTACATTCTGAGGGCCCAGGGCAACCGCTTCAAATACAACGGCAAATGGCCATCGGAGCAGAAAAGCCAGGCCTTCTTCTTCGAGAACCAGAACCTCGACAACATGCTGCGCACCTTCGGCACCGGCATGCCGATCTGGACGGCGATCGAGGTGGCGCTCCTCTACGCCTATGCCAATGGCTACGTGCCGTGGCTGACGGTTGCCGAGCATCCCGTATACCTGTTCTGCCTGGCGCTGGTGGTGCCGATCATCCACGAGACGCACTTCTTCCTGCTGCATCGGGCGATCCACTGGCCGCCGCTCTACAAATGGGTGCATTCGGTGCACCACAATTCGGTCAACCCGTCGCCCTGGTCGTCGCTGTCGATGCATCCGGTCGAGCAGCTCGGCTATCTCGGCGTAGCGCTCTGGCACCTGATCATCCCGTCGAACCCGCTGCTCGCGCTCTACCAGCTCCACTATGCCGGCTTCGGCGCGATCCCCGGCCATGTCGGTTTCGACAAGGTCGAGCTTGGCGAGAACACCAGCGTCGATAGTCACGCCTATATCCACTATCTGCACCACAAATATTTCGAGGTGAACTACGGCGACGGCCTCATTCCGTTCGACCGCTGGTTCGGCACTTTCCACGATGGCAGCAAGGACGGCGAGGCCCGCATGCAGGCCCGCTACGAGAAGAAGAAGGCGCGCGCCAACGCCGCCGCCAAATGACGCCCGAACAGACAGTCACGTGAACGGCCTCGGCCGTTCGCTGCTGAGATGGCCCTGGGCCATCCACCCAGTGAGAAGGCCTTTGGCCTTCCACATAAGCCATCCCGCAAGGGCCGGAAAATCAAGAAGCGGAGTGACCCGGCGCTCCAGTCCAAAGGGAGGAAACCCGTGAAGAGACTTCTGTTGTCAACCGCGCTCGCCGCCATGATGTCGATGCCGGCAAACGCATTCGCCGCCAAGATCGGCGTCTCGATCGTCAACTTCGACAACAATTTCCAGACGCTGCTGAAGAACGGCATGCAGGCCCGCGCCAAGGAGAAGGGCGCCGACATCCAGGTCGAGGATGCCCAGAACGACGTCGCCAAGCAGCTCGACCAGGTGAAGAACTTCATCGCCAGCGGCGTCGACGCCATCATCGTCACGCTGGTCGACACCAACGCCTCCAAGACGCTGAGCGAGGAGGCCGCCAAGGCCGGCATTCCGCTGGTCTTCGTCAACCTCGAACCGTCAGACATGGCGAACCTGCCGGAAAAACAGGTCTATGTCGGTTCCAACGAGGTCGAGTCCGGAACGCTGGAAGCCTTCGAGGTCTGCAAGATGCTGCGCGCCAAGGGCAAGTCGGCAGGCGCCAATGCCTACATCGTCATGGGCAGCCTGGTGCATCAGGCGGCGCTCCAGCGCACCAAGGATGTCGAGCAGGTCTTTGCCACCGACATGTGCAACTTCATCAAGGTCACTGACAAGCAGTCGTCGGAATGGTCGCGCGACAATGCGCAGAACCTGATGACCAACTGGCTGACCGCCGGCGCGGCACCTGATGCCGTGATCGCCAACAATGACGAGTCCGCCATCGGCGCGATCCTGGCGCTCAAAGCCAACGGCATCGACATGAAGGACGTCGTCGTCGGCGGCATCGACGCCACGCAGGACGGCCTGCAGGCGATGAAGGCCGGCGATCTTGCGGTGACGGTGTTCCAGAACGCCAACGGGCAGGGCGGCGGCGGCGTCGACGCCGCGCTCGCGCTCGCCAAGGGCGAGAAGGTCGACCGCGTCGTCTACGTGCCGTTCGAGCTGGTCACGCCGGCCAACGCGGCCGAGTACATGAACAAGAACTGATCCCAGGACTGGGCCTCCGGGTGACCCCGGAGGCCTGCCGCGATCGAATCTTACGGTGAGAAAAATGACCAGCTGGATCAAGGCGTGCGGCCTCGACGACATCGAACAGGAAGGCGCCCGCCGCTTCGACCATGAGGGCCGGACTTACGCCGTATTCCGCTCGCCCGACGATGAGGTGTTCTGCACCGACGGCCTCTGCACGCATGAGGCGGTCCACATCGCCGACGGGCTGGTGATGGACTACGAGGTCGAATGCCCGAAACACTCCGGCGCCTTCGACTACCGCACAGGCGAAGCCAGGCGCCTGCCGCCTTGCATAAATCTCAGGACCTATCCGGCGAAGGTCGAGGCGGGAGAGGTAATGGTGGAGGTGGGGTGAGGCGTTGAAGCTGCCATCTCCCCCCTTGTGGGGGAGATGCCCGGCAGGGCAGAGGGGGTCGGTTCGACTGGGCTCTACCTCCTGCGGCGGATCAAGGCTGGCGCTCCACGCGCGGCGACCCCCTCTGTCGCCTTCGGCGACATCTCCCCCTCAAGGGGGGAGACTGGCCCTAAATCCCCGACCCGTCCAGCAGCGGCACCTCGTCGCCCTCCCACGGGCTCGGCATCGAGCCTCTTCCGGCTGATGGTAGCGGCATCCAGCATTTCAGTTCCGGGTCGGCATATTCGACCACGCGGCCCGGCTGGGAGTCGGAGGAGCGCCAGCCTTCCTCGCCATGCTGGTCGGCGCGCGACCAATAGGCCATGTCGACCTCGGCCGGCCCCTGCTCGGTCGGCCGCACCGTGACCAGGATCCGGCTGCCATCCCTCGGCGCGCTTGCCATGTTGCGCCAGCGATCGGGCTCGTCCATTCGCATCTCCTCCTGCTACTCTTTCCGCCATCGTGCGGCGTGGCGGCAGGCCATTGTTGTTCGTTTTCCGCCGGAAGGCCACACAAGATCGACTGAACCACCGAACTTTCCGGCCCCTCACCGCATCCTGTCGTTTGTGGTAGGATGAGGGCAGGGGAAAAGGCCATGGGGCAACCCGATTTTGATAGGCTGCCGTGCTGGCGATTGGCGAAGGCCAATCCGGGGAGGATGCGCGCATGACAAACGCCCTGACCGCCGACACCACCTTCCTCACCGCCATGCAACTGGCGGCCGCGATCCGCGAGCGCCGCGTCAGCGCCAGCGAGGCGATGGAGGCGCAGCTGGAGCGCATCGCCGCCGTCAACCCGCTGCTCAACGCCATCATCACGCTTGACGAGAAGGCGGCGCGCGAGGGCGCGAGGGCCGCCGACGATGCCCTGGCGCGCGGCGAGGCCGTCGGGCCGCTGCATGGCGTGCCGGTCACCCTGAAGGACGGCCACGCCACGGCGGGCATGCGCACCACGGTCGGGCTGACGGCCTGGGCCGACCATGTACCGACGGCCGACAGCACGATTGCCGCGCGCTTGCGCAAGGCGGGCGCTATCATCATCGGCAAGACCAATGTGCCACCCCGGCTGCGCGACCTGCAGACCGTCAACCCGATCTTCGGCCGCACGAGCAATCCCTGGGACGTCGCCCGCACGCCGGGCGGCTCCAGCGGTGGCGCGGCGGCGGCCGTCGCGGCCGGTCTGGTGCCGCTGGATATCGGCAGCGATGCCGGCGGCTCGATCCGCGTGCCGGCGCATCTGTGCGGCATATGCGGCTTCAAGCCGACGCAATCGACGGTGCCGATCACCGGCAGTTATGCCGATCCGCCCGACCTGCCGCGCAGCTTCCGTCTGCTGTTCGACATCGGGCCACTGGCGCGCGATGTCGACGACCTCATCCTTGCCCACCGCGTTATTGCAGGCGCCGACGGGCAGGACACCGAGGTGCCGCCGGCAGCAACCGACGAGGCGCCCGAGCCGCCGCTGTCGCGGCTGCGGGTCGCCTTCGCGCCCGAATTCCCGGGCGTGCCGATCGCCCGCGACATCGCCGATGCGATTACCGGTTTTGCCGGCGCGATCGACGTCGCCGGCGCAAAGGTGGGCGAGGCCCTGCCGTCGCATGACTTCGCCGCCGAACGGGCGCTGTTCTCCGACTTCATCACCTGGTACTCGCAGGCCTTCCAGGCACCGCTGCAAGACTCGCCAACGCTCGCCACCTATCTCGCGGCGCTCAACCGGCGCGACGACTTCATCCACGCCTGGGAGCGCTTCTTCGGCGACTGGGACGTGCTGGTGTGCCCGGCAATGATGTGCACCGCCTTCAAGCATCGCGAGACGGGCACGCCGATCCCGGTCGACGGCGTCGAGACGCCCTACTGGACGGCGCTCAGCCATGCCTGCCGTTTCAACCTGACCGGCCATCCGGCCGCCGTTATCCCGATCGGCCTCGACCGCGATGGCCTGCCGATCGGCGCCCAGCTTGTCGGCCGTCGCCACTGCGACCTCAGGCTGCTTGCCGCCGCCAAGGCGCTGGCGAGGCTGACGGATGGGTATGTGCGGCCACCGGGGATATGAGGGGGGAGTAGGGGAGTAGGGCAGTAGGGCAGTAGGGCACTAGGGCACTAGGCACTAGGCACTAGGCACTGGGGAGCATCAGAGCCATGCCTCCGTTACTCCCCTACTGCCCTACTCCCTTACTGCCTTACTCCCCTCCATCTTGCTGACAGCCATATCGTTCACAGCTAATATTCGCCGATGAGCGAAGGATTGCTGGCAGGCGCCACTCATCTCGGGCCGGTTCATCTGAGGGTGGTCAACATCGCGGCGGCCTTGCCCGTATGGCGCGATGCGGTCGGGCTCTCGCTGCTTGGCGAGGATGACGCGGTGGCCGGGCTCGGCGTCGACGGCAAGGCGCTGATCGTGCTGCATGAAGGTGCTGCGGTCGCGCTGCCACAGAAGGCGCGCGATCTCTTCCATGTTGCCATCCATGTCACGACGCGCCGCGACCTTGCGCATGCCGCCGCCCGGCTCAAGGCTTCCGGCCTCAGATACAGCGCCCAGGACCATTTGGTCTCGGAATCGCTCTACGTCTCCGATCCGTCGGGCAACGGCATCGAGATCTGTTTCGACACACCCGAACGCTTGGCCGGCAGGGAGGAGACGACGGACGGCCGTGTGCTGCTCCTCGCCACGGACGGCAGCACGCATTCGGGGCTGGAGCCGCTCGACCTTGCGAACCTGTCGCGCTCGCTTGGCGATTCCGGCCGGATCGAGCCGCGGCTGCCGGCGGATGCCTTCATTGGCCACATCCATATGCGCGCCCGCTCGCCCGAAACGCTGATGGCGTTCTATGTCGACGTGCTCGGCTTCAGGCCGCACATCCAGTCGCGCACCTTCGGTCTGTTCGATTGCGGCACCGATCGGCGCCGCCACATGGTCGCCTTCAACATCTGGACCCGCGACGAGCTGACCGAACCGCCGCCCGGCGCGGCCGGGCTGGAGCGCTTCACGGTCGTGCTTGCCGGCGCCGACGAGCTTGCCGCTGTGGCGGGACGGCTCGGCAAGGCGGGTGTGCCCTTCGCCGAGGCGGCCGGCAGGCTGGACTGCGCCGATCCGGAGGGCAATCGCCTGCGGATGGTGGTGGCCGGCATTTGATACACGTGGTCCAAACGCGGGGAGGGGCGGAAATGTCGATCAAGGTCATCGGCACCGGCTTTGGCCGGACCGGAACGGATTCGATGCGCGAGGCGCTGACCATCCTCGGCTTCGGCCCCGGCCATC
>NZ_RZOI01000340.1:0-6316 GCF_004022645.1 Mesorhizobium sp. M4A.F.Ca.ET.020.02.1.1
GTGCATGCGAATGTCGCGGTACTCGCCATGCGGCAGCCGGCCGGCGGCGATCAGTTCCTTGACGAAGGCGATCGAGCGGAATTCGCGCAGGAGTCCGGCATTGAAGGTGATCTCGTCGATGCGGTTCTGGATCTCGTTGGCGCTCTTTGGCGTGCCCTCGCGCACCACCGGATTGATCTGGACTAGGAGCACGTCCTCGGTGGCAGTCGTCTTGAAGAACGGATAGAGCGCCGGATTGCCGCCATAGCCGCCATCCCAGTAGGGCACGCCCTTGATTTCGACGGCGCGGAACAGTTGCGGCAGGCAGGCCGAGGCCATCACCGTGTCGAGGTCGATCTCGCCGTCGGAGAAGACGCGCAGCTGTCCGGTCTCGACATTGGTCGCCGAGATGAACAGCTCCACCGACTTGCAGGCGCGCACATTGGAGAAGTTGATCTCCTGCTTGACCACGTCGCGCAGCGGATTGAGGCCGAGCGGATTGGCGACATAGGGCGAGAACACCCGCGACATGGTGTCGAAGAAGACATAGCCCGGCGTGTTCTCGATCGACCAGTTGCCCCAGGCGACATCCCACGGCATGCGCTGCACCGGGCTGAAGCGGCCTTTCCGCGCCACCGCGCGCCAGAAATCGTCGAGCTTCTTGCGTGCTCCCTCGACGCCGCCACGGACAAAGCCGTCGGCCAGCGCCACCGCGTTCATCGCGCCGGCGCTGGTGCCGGAAACGGCTGAAATCTCTAGCCTTCCATCCTCCAGCAGCCTGTCGAGAACGCCCCAGGAAAAGGCGCCGTGCGAGCCGCCCCCCTGAAGCGCGATGTTGATCTTCTTCTTTTCCTCCGCCTTGCCGTTGGTCGTCATGGCGTTCCTGTCGTTGAATGGCCGGCCTCGTCCTGCCCGGAATCGGGCGACGCGCCGGCAGCGGACCTATGTTGCAGTGCAGCATATAAGTCCTGACCAAGGCAAGAACACGAACACGGTCGCGTGATCACATGAAATTTCGGTCATGAAGAAGAGCCTCACCGCCTTTTGGCGGAGAGGCGACATTCATCAAGATGGGCTGGCCGCCTTAGGCGACGAGATCCGGCACCGGCCCGACATAGCGCGACTGCGGCCGGATCAACCGTCCTGTCGTCTGCTGCTCGCGCGCATGGGCGATCCAGCCCGAGATGCGGCCGGCGGCGAAGACGTTGGTGAATGCGTCCTTTGGGAAGCCTGCCGCTTCCAGCAGGAGCGCAGTGTAGAACTCGACATTGGTCTGGATCGAACGCTGCGGCTTGGCGACCCGAAGCACGTCGAGCGCCGCCTGCTCCACCGTCTCGGCAAAAGCCAGCCGGCTGCCCATCTTCCCGCTACCTGGCCCCTTGCGGGTGGCCAGTTGCCGCACCACCGCTTTCAGCACGTCGGCGCGCGGATCGCGCACCCGGTAGATGCGGTGGCCGAAACCCATGATGCGCTCGCCTTGCGCGATCTCGTCGCGCAGCCAGCCGGCGCCGTCGCCGCACGCCTCGATCGCGTCCAGCATCTCGATGACCGGTCCGGGCGCGCCGCCATGCAGCGGCCCCTTGAGCGCGCCTAGGCCAGCCAGAATCGCCGAGGTCAGCCCGGCTTGAGTCGAGGCGACGACGCGGGTGGCGAAGGTCGAGGCGTTGAGACCATGGTCGCAGACAGTGACGAGATAGGTGTCGAGCGCTTTGGCCAGATCGGGCGAGGCCGCGCTGCCACCAAGCATGCGCAGCATGTCGGCGGCATGATCGGCATCCTTGTTTGGTGCGACCGGCTGGTCCCCGCGTCCCGCCCGCAGCAAGGCCGGAGTCAGCACCGCCGGCGCCGCGATCAGCCGCAGCGCATCCGTCAACGTCCCGCCGTCCGGCAAAAGGGCGATGCCGGCCCGCATGCCGCTGTAGACATCGAGCGCGGCCAGCGTCGGAAAAATCGGCTGGAGCCGCAGGAACACCTCGACCCGCGCCCGGCCGATCGCCTCGGCCAGTTCAGCATCGCCGGGAAGGTCGTCGAAGAAGCCGTCGAGCAACAGGCGCGCCACCTGCGGATAGCGCCAACGGCCGGCCAGTTCCGGCAGCGAATGGCCACGGATCGTCAGCCGGCCGCCGAGGCCGTCGACATCGGAAAGCACGGTTTCCGCCGCCACCACATCATCGAGCCCGTTTGCCATGTCCGTCTCCTTCGCCATTTACGGACTTGAATTAATGGTACAAGTTCGAGGCATCAATCTTGATCAAGTGAATCAATATGTCCAAGCAATCGGCTGCATGACAAACAACATGACCGAATGGCTGACGCGTGAGGAGGCGCTGGAACGGCTCAAGGTGCGGCCGCAGACGCTCTATGCCTATGTCAGCCGTGGCCGTATCGGCATGCGTCCGGACGCAGCCGATCCGCGCCGCAGCCAGTATCGCGCCGACGACATCGCCGCCCTCGCCACGCGCCGCGCGCGCGGCCGAAGCCCGCGAGCGATCGCAGAAAGCGCCATCGACTGGGGCGAGCCGGCTTTTGCCACCACGATCTCGACCATCCAGCATGGCGGCCTTTTCTATCGCGGCAAGGATGCTGTGGCGCTCTCCGGCGCGGCCACGCTGGAGGAGACGGCAAGCCTGCTCTGGGCAGCGGACGTCCCGGTGTCGTTTGCCTCGCCCGGCCGCCATGACGCGCGCGAGAGCGGTCGCGGCGCGGCATTCGCGACGCTGGCTGAACTGGCTGCCGAAGGCCGGCCTTCGCTGGGACGCGGGCCAGCCACGCTCTACCGCGATGCTGCCGACGCCATCGCGGCCCTGGCCGAGGCGCTCGGCGCGGCTGCGGGAAACGGCGCCGTGCATGAGCGATTGGCGCGCGGCTGGTCGGTCGGCACTGCCGGCGCCAATTTGATACGCAGGGCATTGGTGCTGCTCGCCGATCACGAGTTGAACGCCTCGACCTTCGCCACGCGGGTCGCCGCGTCCACCGGCGCGTCGGTTGCCGCCTGCCTGCTTGCCGGTCTTGCCACACTGTCCGGACCGCGCCATGGCGGCGCCGGCGAGGCCTTGCTCAATCTCGTCGAGGACGCCGAAAGGCTGGGAGCCGATGCGGCGGTCGAGCGCTGGCTTGGCCACGACCGGCCGCTGCCCGGCTTTGGCCATCCACTCTATCCGGAGGGCGACCCAAGGGCGGAGGCGTTGTTGTCCGATGTCGAGATCGATGGCTGTATGTCATGCCTCGGCGATGCCGTTCTCGGCGCGACGGGGGCGCGCCCGAACATTGACTTCGCGTTGGCCGCGCTGACGCGTCAGTTGCGCCTGCCGCCCGATGCGCCGTTCCGGCTGTTCGCGCTCGGGCGCAGCGTCGGCTCGGCCGCGCATGCCGTCGAGCAGGTCATGAGCAACCGCCTGATCAGGCCCCGCGCCCGCTACGACGGGCCCGTCGGGATTTAGCGGAACTGGTGCTTATCAAAGCCAAGCCCTGGGGCGCGTCGCTCCAGGGCTTGTTGAGATTCAGGTCAGGCCGGCTTCACCTGTATGGCAACGTGCCCGTCACGACATCGTGTCGAGCTTGCGCTGCATGGCCGCGATCTGTTCCTTCAGCTCCTGGAGATCATCGGACTTTTCCGGCACTTCCTTTTTCGCAGGCTCGGCTGGGGTCGGCGAAGCCCCGTTCGCCGTCGCCGACGGAAACGGCGTGAACATGCGCATGGCGTTCTGGAACATCTCCATGTTGCGGCGCGTCTGCTCCTCCAGCGCCTTCATCGGCGTCGACATCTTCATCATGTCCATCGGCGACTTGCCGAACGCGCCCTTCATCTGTTCGCGAAAACGTTCCTGCTCCTTGGAGAAGGCGATCATCGACTGCTCGAGGAAGCTGGGCACGATCATCTGCATCTGGTCGCCGTAGAAGGCGATCAGCTGGCGCAGGAACGGGATCGGCAGCATGTTCTGCCCATCCTTGTTCTCCAGCTCGAAAATGATCTGGGTCAGCACTGGATGCGTTATGTCGTCGCCGGTCTTGGCATCCTGGACGGTGAATTCCTCGCCCTTCTTGACCATGTCGGCGAGGTCTTCCAGCGTCACATAGGTGCTGGTGCCGGTGTTGTAGAGTCGGCGGTTGGCATATTTCTTGATGACGATCGGGTCGTCTTTCGCGGCCATCAGTATCCTCCCCGGACACCGGCGCATTTGAGTAAGCAGCCGGTAACGATTGCGCCCTGTCAAGGATATGCGCAAAAGCGTCACAATTCCAAGTGGTTTGTGCAGTGCAAGATCGATTAATGCTGCATGGCGGCCGGAATATGCTGCGCAGCGAAGCGGGGACTGCAGCCCTGGCCAGCGCAGGCCTGCTTGCGGCGCATGGCCGGCATGCCCATTTCCGGTTTGACTTGGCACCGGGAAAGGGCAAGAAAGTTCCTCAACGATAGCCTAAAACACGACACCTCGAAGTCTGGAGAAGAAAATGTCCGCATCCAATGGCATAGTTGTCGCCAGCGCCGCGCGCACGGCAGTCGGCTCCTTCAACGGCAGCTTCGCCGCCACCCCGGCACATGAACTCGGCGCGGTCGTCATCAGGGAATTGCTCGCGCGGGCCAACGTCGAGCCCTCGGAAGTCGACGAGGTGATCCTCGGCCAGGTTCTGACCGCCGCCCAGGGCCAGAACCCTGCCCGCCAGGCTTCGATCAACGCCGGCCTGCCCAAGGAGACCACCGCCTGGGGCCTCAACCAGGTCTGCGGCTCGGGCCTGCGCGCGATCGCGCTCGGCATGCAGCAGATCGCCACCGGCGATGCCAAGGTGATCGTCGCCGGCGGCCAGGAATCGATGTCGCTCTCGGCGCATGCCCAGCATCTGCGCGCCGGCGTCAAGATGGGCGACTACAAGATGATCGACACCATGATCAAGGACGGGCTGTGGGATGCCTTCAACGGCTATCACATGGGCAATACCGCCGAGAATGTCGCGCGCCAGTTCCAGATCACCCGTGACGACCAGGACCAGTTCGCGCTGGCTTCGCAGAACAAGGCCGAGGCCGCGCAGAAGGCCGGCAAGTTCAAGGACGAGATCGTCGCCTTCACCATCAAGGGCAAGAAGGGCGATACGATCGTCGACCAGGACGAATATATCCGCCACGGCGCGACGCTCGACGCCATGACCAAACTTAGGCCCGCTTTCGACAAGGACGGCACGGTCACCGCCGCCAATGCCTCCGGCATCAATGACGGCGCGGCCGGCGCGCTGCTGATGAGCGAGGCCGAAGCCGCCCGGCGCGGCATCACCCCGCTGGTCCGCATCGCTTCCTGGGCGACCGCCGGCGTCGATCCGGCGATCATGGGCACCGGCCCGATTCCGGCCTCGAAGCGGGCGCTGGATAAGGCCGGTTGGTCGGTCAAGGACCTGGACCTGGTGGAGGCCAATGAGGCCTTCGCCGCACAAGCCTGCGCCGTCAACAAGGGCATGGGCTGGGATCCGTCGATCGTCAACGTCAATGGCGGCGCCATTGCCATCGGCCATCCGATCGGCGCCTCCGGCGCCCGCGTCTTCAACACGCTGGTCTTCGAGATGCGCCGCCGCGGCGTCAAGAAGGGTCTTGCCACGCTTTGCATCGGCGGCGGCATGGGCGTCGCCATGTGCGTGGAAGCGCTCTGAACTTAGCGAATAGCGAATAGGGAGTGGCTAATAGGGTAGAATGACGTGACGGGATATCAGATCCCTACTCGCTATTCGCTACTCCCTATTCGCTCTTCCGACCAAAGGGAGGAACTGCATGAGTAAGGTAGCAATCGTCACGGGCGGATCGCGCGGTATCGGCGCGGCGATATCGATCGCTTTGAAGAAGGCCGGCTATTCGGTTGCGGCGAACTATGCCGGCAATGACGAGGCGGCCGCGAAGTTCAAGGCCGAGACCGGCATCCCGGTCTACAAATGGTCGGTCGCCGACTATGACGCCTGCGCTGCCGGCATCAGGCAGGTCGAGGCCGATCTCGGCCCGGTTTCGGTGCTCGTCAACAATGCCGGCATCACTCGCGACGCCATGTTCCACAAGCTGACCCGCGAGCAGTGGAAAGAGGTCATCGACACCAACCTGTCCGGCGTCTTCAATATGACGCATCCGCTGTGGGGCGGCATGCGCGACCGCAAGTTCGGCCGCGTCATCACCATCTCCTCGATCAACGGCCAGAAGGGCCAGGCCGGCCAGGTCAACTATTCCGCCGCCAAGGCCGGCGACATCGGCTTCTCGAAGGCGCTGGCTCAAGAGGGCGCCCGCGCCGGCATCACCGTCAACGTCATATGCCCCGGCTACATCGCCACCGAGATGGTCAGGGCAATCGACGAGAAGGTGCTCAAC
>NZ_RZOI01000341.1:0-6313 GCF_004022645.1 Mesorhizobium sp. M4A.F.Ca.ET.020.02.1.1
TGCTCGAGCTCCCAGCCGCCGGGCGTTGCCGAAACGGCGACGGAAAGGGGACGCATGGCGTCCCATTCCTCGAAGCGCAGCGGTCGGTTATCCATGCAGGACGGCAGGCGGAAGCCGTACTCCGCCAGCGTCGCCTTGCGGCGGAAGTCGCCGCGATACATGCCGCCGATCTGCGGCACGGTGACGTGGCTTTCGTCGATGAAGATCAGCGCATTGTCGGGCACATATTCGAACAGCGTCGGCGGTGGATCGCCCGGCTGGCGGCCGGTCAGATAGCGCGAATAGTTCTCTATGCCGGCGCAGGAGCCGGTCGCCTCCAGCATCTCCAGGTCGAAGCGGGTGCGCTGTTCCAGGCGCTGCGCCTCCAGCAGACGGCCAGCCTTTTCAAGCTCTTGCAGGCGATGCTTGAGCTCTTCCTTGATCGACTTGATGGCCTGATTCAAGGTCGGGCGCGGCGTCACATAGTGCGAGTTGGCGTAGATCTTGACGCTTTTCAGCTCGCCGGTCTTCTGGCCGGTGAGCGGGTCGAATTCGGTGATCTGCTCGATCTCGTCGCCGAACATGGAGATGCGCCAGGCGCGATCTTCCAAGTGAGCCGGGAAGATCTCGATGGTGTCACCGCGCACGCGAAAAGAGCCGCGGACGAAGTTGATGTCCTGGCGCTTGTACTGCTGGGCGACGAGATCGGCGAGCAAGGCGCGCTGGTCGAGCCGGTCGCCGATCTGCATCTGGAAGGTCATCGCCGTGTAGGTCTCGACCGAGCCGATACCGTAGATACAGGAGACCGAAGCGACGATGATGACGTCGTCGCGTTCCAAGAGCGAGCGCGTCGCCGAGTGGCGCATGCGGTCGATCTGCTCGTTGATCGAGGATTCCTTCTCGATATAGGTGTCGGTCCGGGGCACATAGGCCTCGGGCTGGTAGTAGTCGTAGTAGGAGACGAAATACTCGACGGCGTTTTCGGGGAAGAACTTCTTGAACTCGGCGTAGAGCTGGGCGGCCAACGTCTTGTTGGGCGCCAGGATCAGGGCAGGGCGCTGCGTCTCCTCGATCACCTTGGCCATGGTGAAGGTCTTGCCCGAACCGGTAACGCCGAGCAGCACCTGGGTGCGGTCGTTCTGGTCGACGCCTTCGACGAGGTCCTTGATGGCCGTCGGCTGGTCGCCGGCCGGCTCGAAATCCGACACCATCTTGATGGCGATGCCGCCTTCCGACTTTTCCGGCCGGGTAGGGCGGTGCGGCGTCCACAGCACGCCGTCCTTGTGCAGCGGATTGCCGGACTCGATCAGCGCCGATAGCGCGGCCACCGTGGCGGTGACGCCGCCGGACGAAATCGACTCGGCATCCTCCAGGCTGATGTCTAGGCCGGCGACCGGGTTGAGCCCCGCGGCCGTACGCTCCTTGGCCGACGCCGCGCCGCCCATCGAGGTGCCGCGCGCCGTGCGCCCGGGCGCGGACGAGCGTTCAGGGATCTTCTTGGGTGCTTTCGCCTTCGGCTGCTTTTCCGCCTCGCGCTCGATCTGCCCGGCCCAATCGGAAATCGAGCCGGTCAGCGGCGTGCCAGTAAAGTCGGCCTGCGGCGCTTCGGCAAAGCCGCCGGGCTCGAGCGACTCGGCGGCGTCGAGGAATTCGGTCAGCGGGCGCCGCTTCGGCGCGCCACGGTCGTCCAGCGCCGGTGGCGGCGTCTTCTTGTCGGGGTGTTTGGCCATGGCCCGAATATGGGAGGACTCGCCCGAAATGGAAAGAGCGGAGTGACTGGGCACGCACCCGCCACCGATGCTGCTGACAGAAGGCTGTCAGGAGCGATGGCGGGCCGCCCTCAATTGAACCATAGCGCGAAGGTCAGGAATCCGGCGCCGCCGAACTCGCGCTGGATCTGGTCGAAGTCGTCGCTGGTCAGGATTCTGCCGCTCTCGAAATAGGGCGCAATCGCCGGGCCGGTGATCGACAGCACCAGATCGAACGTCTTCGGCTCGTCGAAGAAGCGCTTCATGTTGATGCCCTTGCCGGTGATGCGGAAATGCGGCAGCAGCACGCGGCCCTCGAGCAGGTCCTCGGCCATATCGAGCGTGGCGAGCCAGGCCGTGACCTGTTCCTCGCCGACTTCGAGGCCGGTGAGCGGGTTCGGGCCCATCTGCTTTGGACCGGGCAGCCATTCGCGGTCGTTGTCGGTCTCGGCGCGGATCGCCTTCCAGTCCTCGCGCGACAGCCGGATCATCTCCAGCAGATGGCGGCGCGCGGCCTGTCGGCGTTCCGGCTCGACCACCGGCCAGTTGACCAGATGCACCAGCGAGATGAAGTCGGCGAAGCGCCATTCGGAAGCGAAGATCGAGCCGCTCATGCCGCCGTCCGGCGGCACGAGCACGTCCTGCAGCGGCAGTTTGGCGCGCGGGAACAGCATGTGGAACGAGCCGTCGAACATGGTCTTGAAATCATGCGCCAGCCAGAAGTCGGCCTGCGCCATCAGGAACTCGGCATAGCCTTGCAGCCAGTAACCGTCGGCGTGGTCGAAGCGGAAGGTCAGCGCCGGCGCCGGCCCGTCCGGCGCGCCGCCGCGCGACAGCGCGGCCATGATCGCGGCGGCGCTCTCGTCCGGGGCGATGTTGCCGTCCTCGTTGAGATCGATGCCGAGACGGGTGAGGTCGATGGCCATGCCGATATCGGCTTCGGCCGGCACGGAACCCAGCATGGCGGCGGATTTCTGCAGCCGGTCGCGGAAGGCGACCAGTATGGCCCTGAACTCCTCGTAGGTGAGCGGCTCGGGATTGGGATTGTCCGGCACCGGCAGCCGCATCAAGGGCAGCATGAAGGATTGCGGGCTTTCGAAACCGTGGCGATGCAGGCCGCCGCCCAGGATCTCCAGGGCGGTGAAGAATTCGCCGGCGCCGGCCGCGTAGGCCGATGCTGGATCGCCGGGCGCGGCTGTCTCCAGCGCGGCCAGCGCGCTGTCGCGGTCGGCGACGGTTCTGGCCTCGAACAGGGCTGCGGGATCCGGGGCAGCGGCGCCAGGAGAGACAAGCGGCAGGAGCAAAAACAGGGCTGATGCGGCAAGGCCCGACAATCGCTTCATGGTGGATCCTCCCGTCCGGTCCGGCGACAATACACGGATTTGCGGCGCTGCGCCTGCTGCTTCCTCCTGCCGGGCAGACGGTTTACACAGGGCAAACGAATGGGCATTGCGTGTCGAACTATCCGCTCACCTACAAATTGTCCTGGCTGCCCCGTTTCCTGCGGCCATCGCTTGGCGGCGATGCGCGGGGTTTTGCGCCACAGGCCGCGACCCTGATCGAGCCGCCGGCGCGGAAGGTGAGGCTGGCCTTCATCGGCGACATCTCGGCTGTCGCCAATCGCAGGGCACCGGAGTGCGATCCGGCCATCGCTGCACTGCTCGCTTCCGCCGACATGGTGGTCGGCAATTGCGAAAGCCCCGTCGTCGAGCGGCCGCGCGCGGTCGTGGGCACAAGGCTCGGCACGCATCATGCGATGACGGAGCGTTTTCTTGCCGACGCCCTGGCGGCGGTCGGCATTGCGCGCGAAAAACTCGTCCTGTCGTTGGCCAACAACCATATGCTCGACCAGGGCGTTACGGGTTTCGAGGAGACCGTTCGGGCGATGGAGCGGCTTGGCATCCGCACGATCGGCACGGCCGCGAAGGGGCCGGTCGAGCGGTTCGCGGCGGGACCGTTGACCATAGGCCTGTTCGCCTTCACGCAGTGGCGCAATGCCGATGCGGGGGTGTTCGCGAGCCGCGTGTCGATGCAAAGCGATCTTGGGCCGCGCGATGCGGCCAGGGGCGTCGATCTCATCTGCGCAGTGCCGCATTGGGGTTGGGAGTTCCGGCACTTTCCAAGACCGGAGACGCGGTTGCTGGCCAGACAACTGGCCGGGCAGGGCGTCGGGCTGATCGCCGGGCATCATGCCCATGTCGTGCAGCCGGTGGAGCGGATCGGCAAGACGCTTGTCGCCTACGGGCTCGGCGATTTTCTCGGCACGGCCTTTTCCCGCCAGCCATGGCCGGGCCGCATCGGCTCCATCCTCGTCGTCGACGTCGGCGTCGACCTCGGCATGCGCGGCGCCGTGGCGGCCTACCGGCAGCATCCCTTCATGCGGCAGCGCGTCGGCGACCATGAGCGGCTGGTCCCCGTGGAGGCGCTCGGGAGCGGGATTCGCGGCAAGGTCGAGAGCCGGCTGAAGGCGATTTTCGGCACCCCGGCCGAGGTCTGACGACTTTTGCGCAAAAGCCGCTATCATGGCCGCACGATGCACAGTCTCTGCGGCGGGGGTGGCGATGGAAGCGGCGGATTTCATGCCGAGCGAGGCGGTGATCGCCGGCATCAGGAAAGACATCGAGGCCTATGAGGCGAAACGGGCTTCAACCTACCGGCAGGTCCGCTGGCGGGTGCCGCTGTTCGTCGGCCTGGTGCTGTTGTTCGTGGCGCTTGTCGCCTGGCTGTTCAACGCGGCCGCCGACCCCAACGAGCAATGGTTCTCGACGCCGCACGTCTTCCTCTATGTCGGCGGCTTCGGGGCGGCGGTGCTGCTTTATTTCCAGGCGGTGAGACCGGCGACCAGGCTGCAGCAATCGTTCCGCGATACGGTTCTGCCGATGATCTTCGGCTTCGTCCGCGATGTGCGCTACCAGCATGGCGTGCGGCCGAATTCCTTCGACCGGCTGCCGCGGGAGACGATCGGGGCGTTCAACCGGCAGAGCTTCGACGACATCATATCTGGCCGCTACGAGGATTTTCCCTTCGAACTCTACGAGGCGAAGCTGACGGAGGGCTCCGGCAAGAGCCAGCAGACGGTCTTCAAGGGCGTCATCGTCGCCTTCGAGACCATCGAGCCGTTCCCCGGCATGTTGGTTGCGGCGCGCAAGGCCGGCAAGGTGGTCGGCTTCTTCCGCGGCATTTTCTCCAGCAAGCTGCAGGAACTGGCCTGCGGCGTGCCGGAACTCGACGCCAGCTACGAGTTCCGCACCGACAATGTCGAGGCGGCGAGGCCGCTGGTCACCGGACGCCTGGCAAGCGCGCTGACCTGGCTCGGCGAGACATGGCCATATGACCAGGCCCGCATCGCGCTCAACGGCAGTGACGGCTTCCTGCTCATGCCGCGCAGCAAGAATTTTTTCGAGCTGCCGGACATCTCCGTGCTGATCGACTACCAGACCCATATCGCGCCGATGATCGCAGATCTCGGCGCCATGCTGGCGACGGCGGCGCTGGTGCGCAAGATCGGTGCCGCGGACGACGCGGCGGGTTAGCTCTCAGCAGTCGAAGCCGTAATTGCTGCGCAAATCATCCGCATCCTGCTCGGACATCTTCTTCAGCATCACGCAGACGGTGTAGCTGCCGACCTGATGGCCGTCTCTGATGTAACCCCAGTCGGAAATGTCGTCGCGGGAGAATTCGATATACTGGCCGTAGACGACATTTTGGACGATCTCGGGCTCGTTGGCCAAAATGCCGGCAAAGCCCGAGGCGGTGCGCTTGAAGGGGATGACCCAGAAATGCTCCGTCGCATCGCCATCGACGATCATCACCTTCAGTTTGAATTTGTCGGTCCCCGGCGGCGGCGCCTCGGACAAGGCCAGGAAGTCATCCAGGCTGGCTCGCGCCTGTTCTATCGCCGTCGTCATCTCCGGATCGTCCGACCGCACCATGACGGTCTTGTCGTCGCCTTGGGCGTGAACATGCACGGGCGCAAGCGCCAGCATCAGGGACAGCACCGCGCGGGCTAAGAACTTCATGCAACGACCCCTCCACCCGGAAGGCGGGATCATCGTGCATCAGGTGCTGATTTTCAACCGAAGCGCAGCTTCATGCCGAGGATGGCGATCACGAACAGGAAGGTGACGCCATTGGCGAGGATGACCGGCCAGGAGCCGATCAGCAGGCCGTAAAGCGTCCACAGGAAGACGCCGGTGGCGATGGAGCCGGTGGCGAACAGCGAGATGTCGCCGGCGCGGCGCTCGCGCGCCACCTTGGCGACCTGCGGAATCCAGCCAAGCGTGGTGATGAGCGCGGCAAACGCGCCGATGATTTCAATTGCGGGATGCAAGGGCGGGGACTTTCGAACAGGCGCCTGATGTGCGGTGCGTCCTATGCCAGATCGATCGGGCCCTGGGAAGCGGGCAGCGCGGCTGGACCAATCAAACAAAAGCGGGTCGCCCCGCTTTGTTGCTTAAAGTCCGCTCGGCACGATCCCGGCCAGCCAGTCCGCCGACCGTTTCGCCATGCCGACCGTCGCGGACGCGGCGCGGCTGAGATCGGTCTTGACCACGCCGTAGCCGGCCTTGGCGCGGTCGAGCACCGCG
>NZ_RZOI01000342.1:0-6297 GCF_004022645.1 Mesorhizobium sp. M4A.F.Ca.ET.020.02.1.1
CTTCGAGACCAGCGTCATGGTCGCCGTGGTCATCGTCCTGATCGTCCTTGTCTGCGGCATCCAGTGGGTGGGCGACCGGCTGGTCGCCAGGCTGGATCGACGCTGATGATGGGAGGGCCGGAAGTTCTTTGCCCGCCGACAGCGGAATGCAGCGCCGGCTTTGCGTCATTCACGCCGAGATTGGATCGTGCGTTGCTTGGGCCAGGGCCGCGCGCATGGCATCGTGGGGGCGGGGTCGCATAGTGCCGCGAAAGGAGCCTGACCATGGCCCGAATTATCCCCGTGCTCGATCTCGACCGCCTCGACCAGGGCGCATCGGAACTGCGGACGTTTCTGTTCGACCTGCGCACTGCCGCCCGCGACGTCGGCTTCTTCTATCTCTCCGGCCACGGCATATCGGCTTCTGAAATCTCCGACGTGCTCGATGCCTCGCGGCGGTTCTTCGCCTTGCCGGAGGCCGACAAGCTGGCGATCGAAATGGTCAAATCCTCGCAGTTCCGCGGCTATACGCGCGCCGGCGGCGAGCTGACCAAGGGCAAGGCCGACTGGCGCGAGCAGCTCGACATCGGAGTCGAGCGGCCGACGATCGCGCAGGGGCCAGGCGTTCCGGCCTGGACGCGGCTGCAGGGGCCGAACCAGTGGCCGCACGCCCTGCCGGAGCTGAAACCGGCGCTGCTTGCCTGGCAGAGCAAGGCGACCGAGGTGGCGATCCGCCTTCTCAAGGCGTTCGCGCTCTCGCTCGACCAGCCGGAAGACGCCTTCGATGCGATCTATCGCGACGAACCCAACCATCGCATGAAGATCGTGCGCTACCCCGGCCGCGACGCCACCGGCGACGACCAGGGCGTCGGCGCCCACAAGGATGGCGGCTTCCTGACCCTGCTGCTGCAGGACGAGAACAAGGGGCTGCAAGTCGAGTACAGTGGCAATTGGGTGAATGTCGACCCGATCCCGCAGACGCTGGTGGTCAACATCGGCGAATTGCTCGAACTGGCCTCGAACGGCTATCTGCGTGCAACGGTCCATCGCGTGGTTACGCCGCCGTCCGGTGTCGAGCGCATTTCCGTGCCGTTCTTCTTCAGCGCCCGGCTTGACGCGACGATCCCGCTGCTCGACCTGCCCGAGGACCTGGCGGCGGAGGCGCGCGGTCCCGCAAGCGATCCCGACAATCCGCTGTTCCGCGACGTCGGAACCAATGTGCTGAAGAGCCGCCTGCGTTCCCACCCGGATGTGGCGCGCCGGCACTATGCCGATCTCCTGGAGACGGCAGCGGCTGGCTGAGGCCGCGGTCCTGCTTGCGCGATATTTTTTCGCGCTTCGGCTCATATTTGGAATTCTGTTCGTCGCAAACATGCCCAACAAAGCCCACATACGGCACATCGTTCGGCGTTCTCCTCCCATTGCGCCGGACGGTGTTCCCCTCTGAAGGTTTGACCTTCATTTTTGGCCGGGCCGCATTCGCGCCCGGCCTTTTTCTTTGCTGATGGGTTCTGTCAGGCGAAGGCGAGGCGGATGGTTCCGTACGGGCCGAAATCGGCGGCTATCTGGTCGCCGTGCCGGCATTCCACCGGCCGGATGAAGGAGCCAGACAGCACCACTTCTCCGGCGGAGATGCGCATGCCGTACTGATGCAGACGGTTGGCCAGCCAGGCGATTCCTTTCGCCGGATGGTCGAGCACGCCGGCGCCAAGCCCGGTCTCCTCGACCTCGCCATTGCGCGACACGATGGCGCCGATCCAGCGCAGGTCCGCCTCGCGCGGCCCGGCCGAGCGGTCGCCGACGACGATGCCGGCATTGGCGGCATTGTCGGAGATCGTGTCGAAGAAGGTGCGTATCTTGCCGCTTTCCTTGTTCATCCGCTCGATGCGGGTGTCGAGGATCTCGAGCGCGGGCGTGATGTAGTCGGTGGCGTCGAAGACGTTGTCGATCGAAATGTCGGCGCCGGCGAGTGGCGCCTTCATGACGAAAGCGATCTCCGCCTCGATGCGCGGCTGGATGAAGCGGCCGGCCGGAACCGTGCCGCCTTCCTCGAAAAACATGTCGTCGAACAGAATGCCGGAATCCGGGATGTCGATGCTGAGCGCCGATTGCATCGCCTTGGAGGTCAGGCCGATCTTCCAGCCCTTGATCGCCAGCCCCGACGCGACCTTCCGCTTCACCAGCGCCGCCTGCACCCGGTAGGCGTCGTCCATCGTCGCCTGCGGAAAGTCGAGGCTGAGCAGCCGGATCTGCCGGCGCTCGCGCTCGGCCTCGTACAGCCTCGCCGCGGCATCCTCGACCTGCGCTTCGGTCATCATCGGCCAGCTCCCTCGTCGACCACGCCGTTGCTGAGCAGGCCGATACCTTCCGCCTCGACCTCGATCACGTCGCCCGGCTTCAGCCAGATCGGCGGCTCGAAGCGGGCGCCGGCGCCGGTCGGCGTGCCGGTGACGATGATGTCGCCGGGCACCAGCGTGGTGAAGGTGGAGATGTAGGCGATGATCTTGCGGAAGGAAAAGATCATGCGGCCGGTGCGGTCCTGCTGGCGGACCTCGCCATTGACGCGGGTGGTGAGCGAGATGTCGGCGATCTGTGCCTCGTCGGTGAACGGCACCAGCCACGGGCCGATCGAACCGGAACGGTCGAAATTCTTGCCTTGCGTGACGTTGAACTTGGCGTGGCGCACCCAGTCGCGGAGCGTGCCTTCGTTGCACAGCGACAGCGCCGCGATGTGGCCGAGCGCGTCGGCCTCGGCGATGCGGCGGCCGCCTTTGCCGATGACGATGACGATCTCGCCCTCATAGTCGAGTTGCGGCGATTCCGGCGGCCGCACCAGCGACGCGCCGTGGCCGACGAAGGAACGCGGGAAGCGGATGAACAATGACGGATTCGAGGGCGCCGCCTGCCCGTCCTTGTACTCCTCGTTGCGGTCCGGATAGTTGACGCCGACGCAGATGATCTTTTCCGGGGAGGGGATCGGGATTTCATAGGCGATGTCCTCGACGTTGAAGTCGGGCGCGAAGGTGTCTGCCTCCTCGGCCAGCCGCAGCAAGGCGCCGGCCTCGATCACTTCGCGCAGCGTCGGCCATTGGCCGTGCCGCGCCGAAAGGTCGACGACGCCCTTGCCGGTGATCGCGCCATAGCGCGTCCTGCCGCCGACGGTGAAAGTGGCGAGGCGCGCCGCGCTCATGCTGAAACTCCACGGTCATCGCTGCTGGCCAACCGGAAGCGTCGAGCTCTACGGCGCCCCCCTCTGTCCTGCCGGACATCTCCCCCACGAGGGGGGAGATTGGCTGGCCGCGCGGTCGGCACTCTTCTTGCAACGTTGAAAATTGGCGAAGGCAGAGATGACATCCAATCTCCCCCCAAGTGGGGGAGATGTCCGGCAGGACAGAGGGGGGCGTGAAGGAACGCGACCATTGAACTAGGCCCTACGGCGCCACGATCGGCGACGCCGCCAGATCAGACGGACGCGGCTTCACGCCGGCAAACACGCTGCCTTCCTCGAACCAGCTCCTCGGCGCCGGCGCGCCCCATAGCGTCTGGCGCTGCGGATCCTTGAGGTCCCATTTGATCGGCTCCAGATCCGGATCGACCGTCTGGTAGTCCGAGCAATAGATCTCGATGCGGTGGTTGTCGGGATCGCGGATGTAGAGGAAGAAGGCGTTGGAGATGCCGTGCCGGCCGGGGCCGCGCTCGATGTTCCCGACATAGCCGGTGGTCGCCATCAAATCGAGCAGGTCGATGATGTTGAGCGGCGTCGGCACCCAGAAGGCGACGTGGTGCAGGCGCGGGCCGAGGCCGTTGGTGAAGGCGATGTCGTGCACGCCGCCCTTGCGGTGCGTCCAGGCGGCCCACAGTTTCCCGGTTTCCTCATCCTCGGTGTATTCGGTGACGCGGAAGCCGAGCTCGTTGTAGAAGGCCACCGATTGATCGACATTCGGCGAGAAGCAGTTGAAGTGGTCGATGCGCAGCGGCTTCACGCCCTTGTAGAGCGCGTATTTCTGATGGATCGGCGGCAGCCGCTCCATCTTCGAATAGAACTCGAGCGGGATGCCGTGCGGATCGCGGGTGCGGAAGGTGCGCGACTGGTAAGGGCGCTCCACCCACTCCACCGGTAGGCCCTTGCCGTCGAAGAAATGCGCGGCCTTGTCGAGGTCCTCATCGGAAAAGACCTTGAAGCCGAGGTCGCGCGCTTCCGCGACCGGGCCTTTCCTGAGCACGATGCAGTGATGGCCGCGTTCTTCCATCGCGCGCAGGTAGATCGCATCCTTGGTCTCGTCGGTCACCTGCAGGCCGAGCGTGTCGACATAGAACGCGCGGGACTTCGCCAGATCGGTGACGGCGAGCTCGACATGCGAAAGCCGAACGATATTGAAAGCCGGGTAGAGGTTGGGTTGGGGCAGGGGCATCTTTGGGTCTCCGGTCAGCCGCCGAGCTTCTGGATGGAATGCGGCGCCGTGGCGAACGCGATGTTCTTGGTTTCCATGTAGAAATCGAATGACCAGTCGCCGCCGTCGCGGCCGATCCCCGAACTTTTCACGCCGCCGAACGGCGTCGGCAAATGCCGCACATTCTCGGAGTTCACCCAGATCATGCCGGCCTCGAGCGCGTCGGTGAAGCGGAAGGCGCGCGTGACGTCGGAGGTCCAGAGGTACCCAGTCAGGCCGTATTGGGTGTCGTTGGCCAGAGCCAGCGCCTCGGCCTCGTCCTTGAACGAGATCGCGGTCAGCACCGGCCCGAAGATCTCTTCCTGGGCGATGCGCATCTTGTTGGTGGCGCCGACAAACAGCGTCGGGCTGACATAGCAGCCGCCGCCCGGGCCGTCGAACTTGCCGCCGCCGGCGGCGACGACCGCGCCTTCCGACTTGCCGATATCGATATAGGACAGGACCTTTTCCTCATGCACCGGATGGATCAGCGGACCGACCACGGTTTCGGGATCGAGCGGATGGCCGACCCTGATGCGCTTGGCCTTCTCCGCGACCAGCGCCGTGAACTTATCGTAGATGCCTTCCTCGACCAGCAGGCGCGACGATGAGGTGCAGCGCTCGCCGTTGAGCGAATAGATCATAAAGATCGCGGCGTCGGCGGCGCGTTCGAGATCGGCGTCGGCGAAGACGATCACCGGGTTCTTGCCGCCAAGCTCGAAATGCACGCGCTTCAGCGTTTCAGCGCCTTGGCGCATGATCATCGAGCCGGTGCGGCTCTCGCCGACGAAGCCGATCGCCTTGATGTCGGGGTGTTCGGTCAGTGCGCGGCCGGCGTCTTCGCCGAAGCCGTTGACGAGGTTCCACACGCCCTTGGGCAGGCCGGCCTCCTCGGCGATCTCGACAAGCAGGCGCGCGGTCAGCGGCGACAGTTCCGCCGGCTTGTGGACGATGGTGCAGCCGGCGGCAAGCGCCGGCGCGATCTTCCAGGTCGACAGCATGAACGGCGTGTTCCACGGCGTGATCACGCCGACGGGACCGATCGGCGCCCGCGTCGTCATGTTGACCTGGTTCGGCGCGCGGATCGTCTGGCCGTCGCGGGCTTCCGGCGCGCGGTCGCCATAGAAGCGGAAGTTCTCGGCGCCACGCAATGCCGCCTTGGCCATGAACTTCAGCGACTGGCCGGTGTCCATGCACTCGACGAAGGCGATCTCCTCGGCGCGCGCGACGATGGCGTCGGCGATTTTGTGCAGCAGCTTCTTGCGGGCATCGCCCGATATCGCCGCCCATTCCTTGAAGGCGGCCTTCGCCGCCCTGGCGGCTCGGTCGATGTCGGCGGGCTTGCCGCGCGCCACCGTGGCGATCGGCTTCAGGTCGATCGGCGAGATCGTCTCATAGGTCGAGCCGTCGGCGGAGGGCACCGCCTCGCCGCCGATCTGGTTGAGCACGCCATGCTTCCTGAAGCGTTCCAGATAAGCCTCGGCCTTGCGCAGATTGTCGTCCAGTGCCGCCATGGGTCTTTCCTGTTCTCTAGCGCTCAGTCACTTGCCACGCAGCCGCGGGTGGATGGCGTTTTTCTTCCAGCTGAGTTCGGCGTCGATCTCGCGGATCTCCAGCGACAGCGCGAAATGCGGCGTCGCGAACAGCGTCGCCAGATGCTCGGACACTGCGGCAAAGATCGCTTCGCCGGCGCTCTTCTTTTCCGCCGCGCTGCGGCCCTTGCCGATACGGAAGTTCATGTCGATGAACCCGTTCTCGGGCAGGCGGTCGGCAATCGCATAGACCTCGGCGCGGAAGGCGCGCACCCGGACTGCACCTTGTTCGAACAGGCCGGTTTCGAGGATGGTCCGCGAGACCAGCTCGCAAAGCGCTCCCATGTCGACCTTCG
>NZ_RZOI01000343.1:0-6295 GCF_004022645.1 Mesorhizobium sp. M4A.F.Ca.ET.020.02.1.1
CACTGGGCGACAGCGAGGGCGCGGCGCGCGCCGCGCCCTCGCTGTCGCCCAGTGCCAGCGTGTGGCGGCCGAAGCGTGTATAGCCGAGCACGCAATGCGCGACGATCGCCGTCAGCACCAGGATGATCACCGGCATCGGGATGCCGAAGGGCCGCCCTTGCCCGATATAGACGATCGCCGACGGCAGCCCGTAGATCGCCCTGCCTTGCGAGATGACCAGCGCCAGGCCGCGCGCCAGGCCGAGCATGCCGAGCGTGACAATGAAGGCGGGCACGAAGGCGCGGGTGACGAACTGCCCGTTGATGTAGCCGGCAAGGCCGCCGGCGAGGATGCAGGCGATGAGCGCGAAGACCGACGGCCAGCCGAGATTGACCGCGACGAAGGCGCCCGCCACGCCGGCAAGGCCCATGACCGAGCCGAGCGACAGGTCGAGCCCGCCCGAGCCGATGACGAAGGTGGCGGCGATGGCCAGCACGCCGATCGTCGATGTCGCCAAGAGGATGTTGAGGAAATTGCTCAGCGACAGGAAGAACGGCGACAGCAGCGCCATCGCCGCGCTCAGCGCCACTAGCACCAGCAGCGACTCCAGCCTGATGTGGAGCCGTTCGACGGATGCGCGCTGCACCCGAGCCCAGAAACCGGGCTGTTCAGAAGCCATGTCTTTGCACCTTTGGGAGCGGCCGTAAGGCAGTAGGCAGTAGGGACTAGGCAGTAGGGCAAATATGAGAGCGATCCGAGCGGCAGGAACCGCTTACTTCCCCTACAGCCTACAGCCTACAGCCTACTGCCTACTGCCTATTCCCTGCTCACTTCACATATTGCAGCATCGGCTCCTTGCCGGCGTCGAGCATCTCCTTGGTCAGCACCAAGGTAGGCACGGCGATGCTCTCCTCGACCTTCTCGCCGGCGAGCGCCTTCTTGACGTTCTCGACCGCCTGCTTGCCGACCAGATAGGGAAGCTGCGCCACCGAAGCGTTGAGGCGGCCCTCCTTGATCGACTTGACCGCATCCGAATTGCCATCGACGCCGATGATCGTCACCTGCTCACCCTTGCCGGCCGCGTAGACCGATTCCACGGCGCCTAGCGCCATGGTATCATTGGCGCAGAAGATGGCGACGAGGTCAGGATGCGCGGTCAGCGTATCGGTTGCGATCGAGGCCGCCTTGCCGCGATCCCAGTCGCCGGGCAGCGAAGCAACGATCTCCAGCCCCGGCGCCAGTTCCTTGAGCTTGTCGGCAAAACCCTTGGCGCGCTTCTGACCAGTGATGTTGCCCGAAAGGCCCTCGATCACCAGCACCGGACCCTTGGCATCCTTGCCGAGCTTGGAGACGAGATATTCAGCGCCCTGTCCGCCGGCCGCGACATTGTCGGAGCCGATGCGGAAGGTGATCTTGATGCCTTCCTTGTCGAGGACCGCCGGATCGAGATTGCCGTCGAGGTCGACGACCTTGATGCCGGCATCCTGCGCCGCCTTCAGGCACGGCAACAGGTTGGTCGAGTTGATCGCCGCGGTGATCATCGCCACCGGCTTGCGCTCCAGCATCGTGTTGCAGAGGTTGAGCTGCGGCTCGGCCGCCTGGTCGCTTTCGGCCGCCTGCTGGAAATATTTCACACCGGCTTCCTTGGCGCCATCCTCGACGCCCTGGCCCATCGCGCCCCAGAACGGATTGGCCAGCGTCTTCATCAGCACGCCGTATTCGCCGTCCTCGGCCTTGGCAGCGCCAACGGCCGACATCGCCAGCGCGATGCCTAAGGCCATCGTAAATCGATTTATCTTCAGAACGAATGCTGTCACCTTTTCCTCCCTGTTGATATTACGCGCCACGAGCCAAAGCCAGGTGCGGCGCCACTCGGTTTTCGACAATGGGGGCTATTGTCGGTTTCCTCCCCCGGAATGCGGGCCGCTGCCTGGCGAGCCAACGGATTCCCGCATCAACACCTTGCAGGGTTCGAGCCGCGCCCTTGGCGGACCGCCCTCGCCCTCGATCCTGCGAAACAGCACGTCCATCGCATTGCTGGCTATCTCGCGCACCGGCTGCACCACCGCGGCGATCGCCGGCCAGGTCACCTGCATCCATTCGGCGTCGTCGAAGCCGACCAGCGAGATGTCGTCCGGGCAATGCCATCCCCGCCTACGGAATTCGGAGAGCGCCACGAGCGTGCCCTTGAGGAACAGCGAATAGACCGCCGTCGGCCGCTCACCCTTGCTGAAATAGTCGCTGAGCAGCGCCCGCAGCGGCTCCACCTCGCTTTCCGAAAGCACGACGTCGATGCGGACGTCCGGAGCAAGTTTCAGCGCGGTGTTGCGAAACCCTTCGAGGCGGGCGCGCACCGTCGCTGCCTGCTGCCCGAGGCCGACGACCAGTATGTGGCGATGGCCCTTTCCGACAAGCGCGCGCGCCACGTCGGCGCTTGCCGCGGCGCTGTCGGCCGAGACCGTGTCGAAAGCATCGTCGGCGAGGACGCGGTCGATCAGCACGCCGGTCATGCCATTGGCCTTCATGAAGCCGGCCGCCGGCCCATGCTCATTGCGCACCGGCGCCAGCACCACGCCGGCGACACGCCAGTCATGCATGCGGGCAAGGATCTCCTTCTCGCGCGCTTCCGATTCACGACTGGAGGCGGCGACCAGCGTGAAGCCTCGTTGCTCGGCGAGACCCTCGAGCTCGCTGACCATCTGGCCGAAGAACTCGCTTTCGAACTCGGGCATGATGGCGCCGATGATGCGGCGCTTGGCCCGGCGCATGTCGGAGGCCAGCGGATCGACGCGGTAACCGAGCAGTTCGACGGCATCGAAGACGCGCTGGGCGTTTTCGGGCTTCACCGTGGTGACGCCAGCCAGCACCTTGGAGACGGTGGCGGCGGACACGCCGGCACGGCTTGCCACGTCGTGGATCGACGCACGGCGCTGCTGGGCCTCCTTCGCCATTGTCCTCCTCCTGAGGCTTGCCACATCAATCGATAAATCGATTTTTCAAAGTTGTAAATCGTTTAATCCGGAGTAAAACACGGTTGTGAATGGCACGGTCCGGTCGCGCCGGGAGGAAACATCATGTCAAAAAATGCCTTGCCGCTGGTCATCAGCGCGCCTGAGCCGCGCACCCTCGAACTGATCTTCACACCGCCGCAGCTGGCACGCTTTCGCAAAAAATATCGCATCGTCGAAACAACGCCTGAGATGGTGGCAAGGTTGCCTTCCGACATATTGGCCGAGGCGCGCTACATCGTCGGCCAGCCGCCGATCAGTTCCGAGACGCTGGAGACGCTGAAGGTGCTGCGCTGCATCTTCAATGTCGAGACCAATCTCGTCAACAACATGCCCTACGATACGCTGTTTCAGCGCGGCGTCCATGTCGTCACCACCGGGCTGGTCTTCGCCGAGCCGGTGGCCGAGCTCGGCCTTGCCATGGCGCTCAACCTGGCGCGCGACATCGTCGATGCCGACCTTGCCTTCCGGCAGGGAAAGGAACTGTGGGGCGGCGACGGCAATGCGACCGCGCGGCTGCTGAGCGGCGCCGAAGTCGGCATCATCGGCTTCGGCGATCTAGGCCGCGCGCTGAACCGGCTGCTGACTGGCTTCCGCACCCGCACCAGGGTATTCGATCCCTGGCTGCCGCCGTCGATCCTCATCGACAACGGCGTCGAGCCGGCCTCGCTCGACAAGGTGCTGTCGGAAAGCGATTTCGTCTTCGTCGTCGCCTCGGTGACCAGCGAGAACCAGGGCTTCCTCGGTGCCGAGGCCTTCGCCAAAATGCGCACGGGCGCCGCTTTTATCCTGCTCAGCCGAGCCGGTGTCGTCGACTTCCCGGCGCTGATGGAGGCGGTTCGCAGCGGTCAGATCGTCGCCGCAAGCGATGTCTTTCCGGAGGAGCCGTTGGCCAGGGACCATCCGGTGCGCGGGCTGCCCGGCTTCCTACGCTCCGCTCACCGCGCCGGCGCGCTCGACGTCGCCTTCAAGCGCATGGGCGACATGGTGCTGGAGGATATGGACCTGATCGACCGCGGGCTGCCGCCGCTGCGCTCCAAGCGGGCGGAACGCGAGACCGTTTCCAGGATGCGGTCGAAGCCGGTCGACAAGAATTGAGGGCAAAACGCCACCCTTCGCAACTCGCTGCACGCGGCGGCAAAGAACAATTAAATCGAACGCGGGGCGACCAAAAAGGTTCATTTTCCGCTAGATCCTATCTTGGCAGAATTATCATCTCGCAATCCGCTTCATCATGGAACCTTCGTCCAAACCTGTCGTTTGGCCTTTGATCGTTGCTTCGACGATCCCAAAGCAACAGGAGGATATATCGTGAACATCAAGATGATATGGCTCGGCGCCATGGCGCTTTCGATGGTCGCCGGCTCCGCGTTGGCCGCAGGAGAGACTGGCACGTCGGCACTCGACGACCCGGCCAAGATGCAGCCCTTCTATACAGACTCCACCATGAAGACGATGGTTAGCAACGACGATTTCGTGAAGGCCTGGAAGGCGCTGTCGCCGGAAGATCAGATGGCGATGATGTCGGCCTGCGATGACGAAGCGAAGAACGCCAATCCCACCAACAGTCATCCGGAGTTCTGCAGCAGCGTCAAGGCAAACGGCGGCAGCAAATAGGCCTGCCGGTATCGCAATGGATGAAACGGCTCCGCCTGCGGGGCCGTTTTCTTGCCGGCCGGGATTCTACAACGACCCCAGCCGAAGCGCATCCCGGGCGATCCGCCAGGCGGACTCGACATGTCGCCGCGCCGCCGCCTCCGCTTCCTCCGGCCTGCGTGAGCGGATGGCGTCCATGATCGCATTCATCTCGGCGATGGCCGGCTCGCGGCGGTTCTCCGACGCGATGGTCATCGAACGCAGTTGATTGATGCGAACGTTGAGCCCGGTGACGATCTCCCAGGCGATGCGCTTGTCGGCGGCTTCGAACAGCACCTCGTAGAAGCTGGCGGTCGCCCGCATGACCTCCACCGGGGCGCCCGAGGCCCAGGCTTCGAGCAGCTTTTCCAGGGCGTCGTCGAGGAGAGCGATCTGCTCCTTGGTGGCGGACGTCGCGCAGGCGCGCGCGGCGATGCCTTCCAGCAGCGCGCGCAGTTCGTAGATCTCGTCGGTGCGGCCGAGGTCCGGCTTGGCCACGGCCGGTCCGTGGCCCGGAACCATCTGCACCAGGCCCTCTGCCTCCAGTTGCCGCAACACCTCGCGTACGACCGAACGGCTGACGCCGAGCTGGTCGCAGAGCGGCCGCTCGACCAGCCTCTCGCCGGGCTGGAAGTGGAAATCCATGATCGCCTCGCGCATGCGCTCCAGCGCCAGCGTCCGTAGCGTCTTGGCAGAGCGGTCGATCCGAAGCGTGTCGTCAGGCATTCTTCTTCCGCCCTCTACGAGCAATTCCAGAAAAGTGTTCTGTCAGGAATTGCGCTTCAAAACAAAGAGATAGAGCGGTTGGCCGTTTCCATGAAACGGTGAGACGCTCTCGCCTCGCCACAAAAACAGATTCCATGGCCGATTGACAAGGCACTTGGCTCTCCATATTATGGTATACCATAAGACGTCGATAGAAACGACGAAACCGCATTGCGCCGTTTCGTC
The DNA here is from genome assembly GCF_004022645.1 of Mesorhizobium sp. M4A.F.Ca.ET.020.02.1.1. Taxonomy (NCBI): domain Bacteria; kingdom Pseudomonadati; phylum Pseudomonadota; class Alphaproteobacteria; order Hyphomicrobiales; family Phyllobacteriaceae; genus Mesorhizobium; species Mesorhizobium sp. M4A.F.Ca.ET.020.02.1.1. Next base: position 5,574 of record NZ_RZOI01000343.1, read on the forward strand.
CGAGGAATCTCATGAAACCGGCCATCCGCAAGATCGTGACCTATGTCGAGAACACGCTGATCGAAGGCGGCAAGGCGGCGCCCCGGCCGCTGCGCCTGATCGGCGTCGCGGCGGTGCTGACCAACCCGTGGGCCGGACGCGGATTCACTGAGGACCTGTCGCCCGAGATCCGCGCCGTTGCCCCGGTGCTCGGCGAAACGCTGACCAATGAGATCATTGGCGTCGCCGGCTCCGGCGAAGCGATCGAAGGCTACGGCAAGGCCGCCATCTGCGGCACGTCGGGCGAAGTCGAGCACGCTTCGGCGCTGATCCACACACTGCATTTCGGCAACCACTATCGCCGCGCCGTCGGCGCCAAGACCTATCTCGCCTTCACCAATCTGCGCGGCGGGCCGAACACGCCGATCATGATCCCGCTTATGGACAAGAACGATGAGGGTCGCCGCTCGCATTATCTCACGGTGCATTTCCAGATTGGCGATGCGCCAGCCCCAGACGAGCTGGTGGTGGCGCTCGGCGCGTCGATCGGCGGCCGCCCGCATCATCGCATCGGCGACCGCTACCAGGACTTGAAGGAACTCGGGGATCTGCATGGCTGACGCCGCCGCACTGGCCCTGGGCAAGGCTCCTGACGCCACCGGCTTCATCCGGGCCGGTTCCGGCGCGCCGGTTCTGCTGATCCATGGTGTCGGCATGGGCGCGGCGATCTGGCGGCCGCAGAT
>NZ_RZOI01000344.1:0-6276 GCF_004022645.1 Mesorhizobium sp. M4A.F.Ca.ET.020.02.1.1
GTGTTGCGGTCGGCGGCTGCATTCAGGAAGGCAAGCTGGCGGTCCTGCTGCGTTTGTCCGGGAGGAGCAAGACCGGCGAGATCCTGCGTGGCGACATTTGTCTGATGTTCCGTCGTTGCGTCGGCGGCAGCCCCCGTCTGGAAGAAGACCTGCGATGTTCGTGCCGCCTCTTCTTCCGCTCGCCGTCGTTGTTCGGCCTCGTCAACAGTGGGCGTCGCGATAGCCGGCGTGACAACGGGCTGCCCCTTGTTCTGGGCGTCGAGGATCGGACGGCCGAGATCTCCGGGCAACGGCGGCCCAAGAATCGGGCCGGTATAGTCGCGTGGCAGGTTGGCCAGCCCATCCGCCGGTTGCCGGTTGGAAGTCGAGAAGAGTTCCTCGCCATGGGGGTCTGTCTCGCGCGTCTGCAGGGCGTATATCAGCGCGTCGCCAATGCCGAGCGATGTGATGAAGGCGACGCCGGCGAGCACCTTGCGCGACAGCCGGGTCACGCGCGGCGGCTCGGCGCGAAGCCGCATGGGAGCGGCCGCCGTTTCGTTCTCGCTCATGGCTGCTCTCCTCCCCTTTGACTGGGTGGATTGGTGACTTTCGATCCATCGCTTCGGACGATCCTCACGGTCTGTCGCCGTTTGCCGCTGCCGAGCCGCAGTTCGGCCGCGCCGAACAGGCGGTCGACGATCAGAATGTTCTGGAAAACCCGGCTGTTGACGATCTGGGCTTCGCCGTCCGGGCCGATGACGAAGATCGGCGGCATCTCGCCCTGTACGATCCCGCGCGGGAACTCGACGTAGACGCGCCTGCCATCGTCATAGACGGTGACGGGCTTCCACGGCGGCGTGTCACCTGTTAGACCATAGCGGTAGTTGCGCTGGACGGTGTCCGGGACCGTCGGCGTGGCAGGAACAACCTGCCGCCGATCGGTTGGCTGCGCCGGGTAGGCCCATGCGACGGCGGGCATGTAAGGCTTTTCGCCTGCCCGCAGCTCGATCATGTAGCTTCGCCGGTCGGTGGTGACGACGAGATTGGTGGTGATGTCGGCGCGCGAGGGCTTCACCAGCACATGGACGCGCCGGGTCACGCCTGAACCGCTCTCGGTATCGCCGATGATCCAGCGCGCGGTGTCTCCCGCCGCAATCGGTCCGCCTCCTGTCAGGTTCTCGCCGGGCTCAAGAGCGATGTCTGTTATCTGCCCGGGTGCGGCATAGACCTGGTAGAGAGCCCCTTCGCTCCAGGGATATATCTGGATGGCGTTGTAGTATCCCTCGCGTCGCGGCTGGACGCGCGCGGCCGCGTTGGCGTTCTCGACGCGCGCAGTCGGCGTATCGCCAGCCGCCCCTCCCATCGTTGGTGTCCAGCCCGGCGGAATGTGTGGTGGTTTGGGTTTCTGTTCGGCGGGTCCTGGCGGGGCGGGTGGCAGCGGCGGCACGTAGGAATCATAGCCAATCTGCGGCGGTTTCTGGAGCTTGGCACAGCTGGTGAGTACCAACCCCGAAAGGAGGGCCGAGGCGAGTACGGATCCACGAAAAGCTGGAAATGCGACGGCGCGCAGCGCAAGGCTCATTGGCTCATCTCCCGCGACCAGTTGATGGCGTTGACGTAGATGCCGAGCGGGTTCACGCGAAGCCGTTCGGTGTCATGCGGCGGCTGGACCACGATTGTGAGGATCGCGGTCCAGTGCTCCGTGGTGGACAGCTGACCGCTTTCGTAACGACGCTCGGTCCAGGCGACGCGGAAGGAATCCGCGGAGGCACGGATGACCGAAGAGACCTCGACCGCCACCTGCTGCTTGCCGACTTTGGAAAAGGGATCGTTTGCGCGGGCATAATCATTGAGCGCAGTCGCACCCTGGTCGGTCGTCCATTCGTAGGCGCGCAGCCAATTCTGGCGCACGATGATCGGATCGGCCGGGATCGATCGCACCTGCTCGACGAAGCGGGCGAGGTGCCAGGCGATTTGCGGGTCGGTCGGCTTGTAATCGGCAGCCGCCGGCGCGACTGTCTGCGCCTGCCCGAGCGCATCGACCTGGACCACCCACGGCACCACCGATACTCGCGCTGACATCCATACGACCGAGCAGGCGAGGCCAGCAGACAGGATCAGCGATCCGAAGGCCATGTACCGCCAGTTCCTGGCTTGCACGCGGGCGGAACCGATGCGCTCGTCCCAGATCTGCGACGCCTTCTGATAAGGCGTCTCCGGTTGAGCTGATTTGCCGTAGTGGACGGCGGGTCGTCGAAAGATGTTCATTGGTCATTTGCCTTCGGAGAGAGAAATCGATGTGCCGCTGCCGTGGGCTTCGCCGGCACGTACGGCATGCGCTGTGGTAAGGACGCCATGAGAGAGTTGCTGCGATCGCTGCATACGTTTGGCCCAGTCGGGCTGGCCCTTGCCCACGCTGCCCGCCTGGCCGTCGCGGCCGAATAACGGATCGTTGGCTGCAATGGCCACGCCTCCGACTGTTCCCTGGGTCGATGAACCACCGGTGGCCTCGACGGCCGAATTGACCCCGGAAGCGAAGCTCGACTTCATCGATTGGCTGGCGCGCGCGGCGGCGCGCCTGAGCGGCGAGGCAGTCGCGGACATGCCAGCGCCTGCAACGCCGCCCAGCCCGGAGGCGATGCCAGCAGCGCCAGTCTGGCCGGCGGAACCAAGAGTATAGGCGGCAGACGCCCCGCCTGCGAGAGATGAGCCGTTCCGTGCCGCCAATGGCACTGCAGACAAAGCCGCACTTCCGCCTCGCATCGCGACACCAGCAGTGCCGCCGGCGACGAGCGCCATGCCGCCTGCCGCGAGACCTGTTCCAACGGCCGCTCCCGCGCCAAGCTGCGGTCCGCCGGAGACAAGACCGTTGGCAATGCCGGGACCGAAGATACCGAGCCCAAGCAGTGACAGCGCCGCCAGCACGATCGCCATCGCCTGGTCGATTGTTGGGTTCTCGCCGCCGAAGCCCTGGGTGAACTCGCCAAACAGCGTCGAGCCGATGCCGATGACGACGGCAAGCACAAGCACCTTGATGCCCGATGAGATGACGTTGCCAAGCACGCGTTCGGCCATGAAGGCTGTCTTGCCGAAGAGACCGAAGGGGATGAGAACGAAGCCGGCCAGCGTCGATAGTTTGAACTCGATCAGGGTGACGAAGAGCTGCACGGCCAGGATGAAGAAGGCGAGCAGGACGAGCGCCCAGGCGAAGAGCAGGCAGGCGATCTGGATGAAGTTCTCGAAGAAGGACACGTAGCCCATCAACCCCGAGATCGCCCCAAGCAGGGGTCGTCCCGCATCGAGGCCGGTTTGCGCGACCTTGCCCGGACGAAGCAGGTCCTGGATCGAAAAGCCCGTGCCGCTCGCCTTCAGCCCAAGCCCCGAAAAGCTCTCGAAGACGACCTGGGCAAGGCTGTTCCAATTGGAAATCAGGTAGGCGAAGACGCCAACGAATAGCGTCTTCTTGACCAGCCGCGCCAGAATGTCGTCATCGGCGCCCCAACTCCAGAAGAGGGCGGCGAGCGTCACGTCAATGACGATCAGCGTGGTGGCGACAAAGGCGACTTCGCCACCAAGCAGGCCGAATCCACTGTCTATGTAGCGGGTGAAGGTGGCGAGGAATTGGTCGATGACGCCGGTGTTGCCCATGCCTATCGCGCCTCCGGCGAGGTCGCATCTTCCGGCGGCGCGCTGACCGGCCCGGAAGCGGAGGTCGCAAATGGCGATTTGGACCCGAGGAACCGGTCGCGCTGTTCGGCCCACAAGCGCAAGCAACCGCTGTCACGCAAAGCGACCTCACCCAACGTCTGGCAGCGGCGCAGACTCTCATGGAGCTGGTTCGGCGCCAAAGCGGCAGGCAACTGAGGAGCAGCATCGTGCGGCCTTTCCTCCTTCCGGTTCATCTCGAGCGCGGCCGCCGCGACTGCGATCGCGACGAAGATGACCGCGGCGAGGCGAGCGAGTAACTTGCCGTCCATGGCGGTGATGCTCACTGGTTGAACATCGTGGCATTGCCGGCCTGGTAGCCGGAGCCGGGGGTGAGGAAGCGACGGCGCTGCTCGCGGCCCTGGTCGGCGGCGGCGGCACGTTCGGCTTCGGTCAACGCCTGGGCGCGACCGTTGGCGGCGACAACGGCGGTGAGGTCCGCGAGCTGCTGGGCCTGCAGCGCGAGGAGCTGGTTGCCGGCCTGCGTCGCCTGCAGCGCGCCGGTCGCCGATTGGCTGGCGCCGACAAGCGCCGACATCTGCGTCCGATTGGTGTCGATGTTTCCGACCACACCCGCTTGCACGCGCATCGCATCCTGCAGGCCGCCGACCGTATTCTGCCATCGCGAGTGCGCATCCGTGACGAGTTGCTGGTCGGAAGTGGACAGAGAGACGCTGCCATACTGCTGCTGGAAAGCCTCGTCGATCTGCTGGACGTCGAAGGCAACGTTCTGCGCCTGGCTGAGGAGCTGCTGCGTGCGCTGCACCGATTGCTGCAACTGTTGCAGTGAAGAAAAAGGCAGGCTCGCAAGATTGCGTGCCTGGTTGATCAACATCTGGGCCTGGTTCTGCAGAGAGGTGATCTGGTTGGTGATCTGCTGCAGGGATCGCGCCGCCGTCAGCACATTTTGCGAATAGTTGGATGGATCGAAGACGATGAATGCCTGCGCCGGCGCAGTCACCATCAGCGAGGTCGCAACCGGTGCGGTGAGCAAGGCGGCGGCCAGCAACACAGCCCGAGAGCAGTTTCCACGGCTAGTCATGATTGGAGCTCCTTTTCAGCTTGCGGTGGGGAGGTGGAGAGGTCGGGAATGAGGTCAGCGGCCCAGCCGACGTTTCGGGCGCGCAGCCAGGCTGCAAGGAAGCCGTAACGCCCGTGTTCGGCGGCGATGCTGGCGATCAAGGCCTGATCGGTTCTTGAGGATGCGGCGCAGAGCGCCAGCCCAATTTCGGACAAGCCGAGTTCGAAGAGGCGGTTGCCGCGCCGGGACTGGCAGTAGTAGTCGCGCTTCGGCGTCGCGCGCGCCAGGATTTCTATCTGGCGATCGTTGAGGCCGAAGCGGCGATAGATCGCCGTGATCTGCGGCTCAATCGCGCGCTCGTTCGGCAAGAGCAACCGGGTCGGGCAGCTCTCGATGATCGCAGGCGCGATACCCGAATTGTCGATGTCGGAGAGCGACTGCGTGGCGAAGATGACGCTGGCGTTCTTCTTGCGCAGCGTCTTCAACCACTCGCGCAACTGGCCGGCGAAACCTTGGTCGTCAAGGGCGAGCCAGCCCTCGTCGATGATCAGCAATGTCGGCCGTCCGTCGAGCCTGTCACCAATGCGATGGAAGAGGTAGGAGAGAACCGCCGGCGCGGCTCCGGTGCCCACAAGACCCTCGATTTCGAACGCCTGGACTGACGCCGCGCCAAGATGTTCCGCCTCGGCATCGAGCAGCCGGCCGTATGGACCGCCGATGCAGTAGGAGCGAAGGGCCAGCTTCAGATCGTTCACCTGCAAAAGCACGCTGAGGCCGGTGATGGTGCGTTCCTCGACTGGCGCCGAGGCCAGCGACGTCAATGCGGCCCAGATGTGTTCCTTGGCATCCGGGGTAATAGCGATGCCTTCGCGCGCCAGGATCGCCACCACCCAGTCGGCGGCCCAGGCACGCTCGTAGGTCTCGTGTATGCGGGCTAGTGGCTGGAGGGAGACCGAGGGTTTCGTGCCTTCGGTGAGTTCGCCCCCGAAATCGTGCCAGTCGCCCGCCATGGCAAGTGTCGCGGCGCGGATCGAACCGCCGAAGTCGAAGGCGAAGACCTGGGCCCGCGCATAGCGGCGAAACTGCAAGGCCATCAGCGCCAGCAGCACCGACTTGCCGGCGCCGGTGGGGCCCACGACAAGCGTGTGCCCCACGTCGCCGACATGCAGGGACAACCGGAACGGGGTCGAGCCCTCGGTCTTGCCGTAGAGCAAGGGGGGCGCACCGAAGTGCTCGTCCCGTTCCGGCCCCGCCCACACGGCAGAGAGGGGAATCATGTGAGCGAGATTGAGTGTCGAGATGGGCGGCTGGCGTACATTGGCGTAGGCATGTCCCGGCAATGAGCCGAGCCAGGCGTCCACGGCATTGATGGTTTCGACCATGGCGGTGAAGTCGCGGCCCTGAATGACCTTCTCGACGAGACGAAGTTTCTCCTGCGACACCCGCGGATCGGCGTCCCAGACCGTGACGGTCGCAGTGACGTAAGCCATGCCCGCCACGTCGGCCCCGAGCTCCTGCAAAGCCATGTCGGCGTCGGCGGACTTGTTGGCGGCGTCGGTGTCCACCAGCAC